>NZ_VMNE01000010.1:0-114715 GCF_013277565.1 Streptococcus sp. k-90
GTATCTGGATTGGTGCCATAGTCTACTAATGATTTATTCTTATGAGAAGAAGAAAGGCTATTTCCCCTTTTATCCTCATTCTTTAGATAACCAATATATTCAAAGCCATCAATATGCAAAGGTTTTGGCAGAGATTCTCCAACACCTAAATTTATACTTTGATTATAAGCAGCAAGCTCAATGTTGGTGACAGCCAAGGCAGTTGGAGATAATAACACAGACCCCATTCCTGTCACCAATAAGATAGACGATAAATATCTCTTGCCATTCTTAGCCCGAGCAAATATTAACACCAAGAATGTAAAACCCGCAACTGCAAAAATTGACTCCCAGACACCAGAGTAGCCGGTCTGAGGTAATGCTCCATATCCTAGTTTTTGATCTTTGGGACGATAAACTAAATAATAGCTTTCTGATATCTCTTCAACATGCTTTGGAATCTCTCTGATCAAGATAGACTTCTCTGCTTCAGTTAATTCAGATTCCATTACATAATAGTAGCTCACTTGAGCTGACTGTCCATGTGAAATCTCTGTAGCTTTAACAGGGGATAAATCTCCAGCTATAAAACTACTAAAAAAGAAACTTCCTATAGTAGCCGAGACTAATCCAACTGACAATTTTCTAAAAGAAAAACGCTGACGTTTTTCTCCATAAAACCATTGTTTCATTTTAATTTTTTCCTCTTAAATATAATATGCCATACTATCTATTTTACCCAATTATAGTTAATTATTCAAATTTTTGGTCAATTTTTTCAGTTTGAAAATACTTTTAAACAACATAATAGCAAGTTAAAAGCTTTTAAAATTTTCTTAATATAATTGTGAAAATATACAAAATAATGAACTTCTCTATATTGTACAATTTACACTGAATAAACAGAAAAATCAAAGTATATTATATTAAAAAAGTGTTAGAGATTCTTCTTTTTGAAACAAGAGCCAGTATAAATCATGCTTATGTAAGCTTTGAAGACGATTAAGAATTGTTATACTCAATTGTTTTCAACAACCTATCGAAATCGACACAAAAAGTTTGGATTACGAATGAATTTGATTGCTGGCATTATCAACGGTGAACTAGGACTTTAGTTTCGCAGAAAGTCTATTAGAAAACGAGCATCTCCAAGTGTGGAAATACTCGCTTATTTTATGTTTGGAGGCCAGTTTTTCCCAGCTTCCAATATTTTTACAGTTGACAAAGATCTCTATATCGAAATCTCCGTCATAAAAAATTGTATCAATAGGTAGCATAAAATACTTTGACTACAAATAGATAGTAAAATTTCTTTTAGTTAGTTAACTTGAAACCTCACTTTCTTAAACCTACATCTTAATACCAAACACTGACATCAACACGACCTCGGATTCCTTTTAAGTATTCAGATGAAGTATATTGCCAACCTTTTGAACCTGAATAATGAGGATTATTCCAATCAAGCGCATCCGTATAGGCTGCAACCCAGTTGACATGTTGTAAAATATCTGGATGGTTCAAACGAGTTTGCAAGAGTTGACGATAGCTATAAACTTTCACATTTTGATAACCAGCCTGCTTCATTGTTGCCATATACTTATTGATAATCTTGACCCAAGTTCCAGTCTCACTTGGAGCTCTTTTACTTTTATTGACATACTCCCAGTTCTCAACATCATAGTAGATAGGATAAGACAGGTTCATCTTGTATTTCTTCAAGAGCTCCACAGTCTGCTTGGCATCATTCTCAGCATCGGTCTCATTTTCAGCATAGGTGTAAAGATAGACACCATAAGGAATACCCAAACGATTAAGTTCTTGAATATTATAAGCCAATTCCTTATCTTCTACACCGCTATAACCCAAACGAACAATAACACCATCAACCCCGTTTTCCTGGATAACCTTTTGCCAGTCAGTAATACGGCCATTGTGCTCACTGACATCGATGACCTTTTTAACTTGATCAGTCCCAACTTGTTCTTCACGATGGTTAAAGAAGTAACGGTGGCCATTTCGGTGAACCCAGCCAACATTCAAGTCTTTCTTTTCTTTTAACTCACCTGAGTCAGAAAAAATATAGCGAGTATCATCCATGATTAATTCACCAGTCGCCATAGCACCACTTTCTGTCAAATAGTAGTTACCCTGCCACTCATCTTTAGCCATGTAACCCCACTTCTTGAAATAATACCACTTTCCGTCTACCTTTTGCCACTCTTGATTTGCATAAGAACCATCAGACTTGAGATAGAAGTAAGACGAATAGGCTGGATCATAAAGCCATTCATTTTGCATCATGGCACCTTGACCATTCAAGAAATAATTTCCCTGCCATTGGCTTTTAGCTAAATAGCCCCATTTCTTAAAATAGTGCCATTTACCTCCAACAGCGTGCCATTCCTGGTTAGCATAAGAACCATCGGACTTCAAATAAAACCAATTCTTATAGACGTCATCATAAACCCATTCATTTTTGGCCATATAACCGCCTGATTTCAAGTAGTAATTACCCTGCCACTCATTTTGAGCATAACGACCGTCTGACTTAATATAAAACCAAGCCTTATAGTAGTTATCAAAAATCCACTCACTCTTGGCTTTAGAACCATCAGCCTTTACATAATAATCCCCATCCCAGTGGGCAGACGAATTGGTTTTTACTCCTTCGCTCGTTTGAGTTTTATTAGAAGACTGATGTTGCTCTGAACTACTTGAAACTGTCGTTGTATCCTGCGAAGTTTTTGAAACTTCGGTTTCATTCGCAGCGACATGGTTAGTTGCCAACCCGAGTAAACAGAGACTTGCTAATCCAATTTTTCCAATCTTTGTTTTCAATCTTTTCTCTCCTATAAAAAATGGAACAGACATCTGAATGCTGTTCCACCTAGCTTTTGCTACTGATTATTTTACAAAGTCAAGCAAAGCCAAGAAGCTTTCTGCTTCAAGTGACGCACCACCTACAAGGGCACCGTCAACATCTGGGCAAGCCATGTATGAAGCAACGTTTTCAGGTTTAACAGAACCACCGTATTGAACACGAACCTTGTCTGCAACTTCTTGACCGAAGTCAGCAGCTACAACGTCACGAACAACTTTACACATTTTTTGTGCGTCGTCTTGTGAAGCTGATTTACCAGTACCGATAGCCCAGATTGGCTCGTAAGCGATAACTGATGCAGCAACTTGTTCAGCAGTCAATCCAGCCAATGCAGCAGATACTTGAGCACCTACGAATTCAGCAGCTTTACCAGCTTCGTAAGTTTCAAGTGACTCACCACAACAGATGATTGGAAGCATACCGTTTGCAAAGATTGCTTTTGCTTTTTTATTAATATCTTCGTCAGTTTCATGGAAGTAGTCACGGCGTTCTGAGTGACCGATAACAACGTAGTCAGTACCGATTTCTTTCAAAACTTGTGGGCTTGTTTCACCAGTGAAAGCACCTGCATTTTCAAAGTAGCAGTTTTGAGCAGCAACTTTAAGGTTTGAACCTTTTGCAGCAGCAAGAACAGTTGTCAAATCAAGAGCTGGAGCTGCGATACCTGCTTCAACAAGATCTGATGAAGGAAGTTTTGATGCAACTGCTTCAACGAATGCTTTAGCTTCTTCTGGATTTTTGTTCATTTTCCAGTTACCAGCGATAAATGGTTTACGTGACATTTCACATACCTCTTTTTTCAATTTATTTTCTATTTATTTTATCACAATTAGACACAGCTTGCAAATCTTACTCAAATTTCAAGCCTGCTGACATGGATTAATCCTTCCAGAGATCCATAGCATTTCTGAAATCTGCAGATACCTGTGTCAACTGAGGATTGCTTGCTTCTCTCTCTGCCCGCTTAGCCTCAATTTGAGCCACACTTTTGATACCTTCATGGCGCCAGTTTCTCAAAATAGCCTGAATGTACTTCCAGTTTGGTTTCCCATTCAAAACAGCTTCACGAAGAGCTTCCTTAATCAAGTCAGCACTGGTTCCATCTTCCTTTAGTGTCTTAGTCAAATCCTCAATCTCAAAAGGTGTCAACAAGCGTCCCAACTCCTGCTGGAAGGTTTCTACCAAATCCTTGAGCTGATTTTGAGGTGTCAACTTGTCTGAACTTGAATGAGCAACTCCAAGCAAGTCATCCAAACGTTCCAAAGCCAAGCTAGCATCAAAAAGCAATTCGATTTCACCATTCAATTCGATGGTTCGATACTGAAGCAGTCCCCTCTCTGTCAGATTGGAAATAGCCTGATTGACATCCGAAATTTCCTTGCCAATCCTGTCAGCAATCTGGCTTGGCGACATTTCTTCCAAACCTGTCGTATTTTGCAAATAGAAAAATTGCCAGACCAGAAAATCATCGCTAGAAGGAAAGAGTTCCTTAAAATGCAAGAGCAGGGCACTCGGTAAAACCAAGTTCCCTGATTTAAAAGCGTCTAAATATGTCATAAATCCTCTTATAAATATCCAAATGCGGATGCATCATCTTGAATTTTTCTCCAGTCAAAAGGCGTTTCCTGATAGACCGCATAGTTTACCCAGTTACTGAAAAAAAGGGCTGCTGACGAAGACCAACAAAGACAAGGTGTCTGATTAACATCATCATCCTTAAAGTAATTTTCTGGAATATGTGGGTCTAAACCTGCATCACAATCCCTAAAATACTCTTTTGCCAGGGTATCACGGTCATATTCCAAATGCCCAAAACTATAAATTTCTCGTAAATCACGACTTGCCAAAATCGAAACACCAACCTGAGGGCCCTCTGATAAAATCTCGAGATTGGTTTTATTTAAGACCTCTTCCTTAGAAATCTCCGTGTGTCGAGAATGAGGGGATACATAGCTATCATCAAAGCCTCTAAAGAGAAGGTGCCCTTCCTTTAAAGTGTCCTGAGGATAGATACCCGATAACTTACTGTCCATCTGGTGTTTTTCCACTCCATAGCGTAGATAAAGACCAGCCTGAGCGCCCCAACAGATATGAAGGGTCGAATAAACATGGGTCTTGGACCACTCAAGCACCCGACTAAATTCCTCCCAATAGTCCACTTCCTCAAATGGTAAATGCTCAACTGGGGCCCCAGTAATAATCATCCCATCAAAATACCCATCCTTGACTTCAGGAAAAGTTTTATAAAAGGTCTCCATGTGCTCTGAACGAGTCGTTTTAGAACGATGGCTCTCCATATAGAGAAAATCAATATCCAGTTGCAGGGGCGTATTAGCCAAATGGCGCAACAACTGGGTTTCAGTGACCATTTTCTGTGGCATGAGATTTAAAATTAAAATCTTCAAGGGACGGATATCTTGGTGGGCCGCACGTTGATCATCCATGACAAAGATATTCTCTGTCCGTAAAATCTCAACAGCTGGTAATTTTTTATCAATTCGAATCGGCATAACCCTCTCCTAACTGTACTCTTTCAGGAATAATTGCATGTATTTGAAGCCAAATCTCAAACACTTAGTCCCTTTATTATACTGCAAGAAGATATAGTTTTCAATTATAGTTTTTCTCTAACTAGCTATAGTCTATTTTTATATCCTAATGTAGAGAAAACAGCCCTAGGGACTGTTTTTCATTAATAATGCATAAGAACTTTGTAATCGTAGTCACCAATTTTTTCACGGCCGTTCAATTCATCCAATTCAACAAGGAAGGCACAACCTGCCACAACACCGCCAAGTTTTTCAATCATCTCGATGGTTGCCTTAACAGTTCCACCTGTTGCTAAGAGGTCATCTACAATAAGAACACGTTGACCTGGCTTGATGGCATCCGCGTGCATAGTCAAGGTATCAACACCGTACTCTTTTTCATAGTCAGCAGAAATGACTTCGCGTGGCAATTTTCCTGGCTTACGAACAGGCGCAAAACCAATTCCCAACTCAAAAGCAACAGGACAACCCACGATAAATCCACGAGCCTCAGGTCCTACGATCATATCAATTTTCTTGTCAGTAGCATATTGAACGATTTCACGAACAGCATAGCTATAAGCATTTCCATCAGCCATCAAAGGACTGATATCACGGAAAGTAATACCTTCCTTAGGATAATTTTCAATTGTTGCAATGTAATCTTTTAAATTCATCTTTTTCTTTCTTTCAAAGTTTTTTACTCCCTATTATACCATATTTTCTAGTAAAGAAGGAAGAGAAAACAGTATTTCATTTGCTACTCACCCTATAAGCCAAATAAGACAACCATTTTATAGAGACTATAACTTACATACAAAAACGAGCACTTTCGTACTCGTCCTCTGATATAAACTACTGATTAAAGTGAGTTAACGTCAACCTTGATACCAACACCTTGAGTAGTTGTGATTGTCAAGCTTGTTACGTAAGTTCCTTTAGCAGTAGCTGGTTTAGCTTTTTGGATTGTTTCGTTAAATGCTTTGAAGTTTTCAACCAACTTGTCAGCTTCAAATGAAACTTTACCGATGATCGCTTGTACGATACCTGCACGGTCCGCACGGTAAGTGATTTTACCACCTTTAGACTCTTCAACTGCTTTAGCAACATCCATTGTTACAGTACCAGTTTTAGGGTTTGGCATCAAGTTACGTGGTCCAAGGACACGTCCAAGACGTCCAACAAGAGCCATCATGTCAGGTGTTGCGATAACTACGTCGAAGTCCAACCAACCGTCGTTGATTTTAGCAACAAGGTCGTCTTCACCAACGAAGTCTGCACCAGCAGCTTTTGCTTCTTCAGCTTTTGCACCACGTGCAAATACAAGAACGCGAGCTGTTTTACCAGTACCGTTTGGCAATACCATTGCTCCACGGATTTGTTGGTCAGCTTTTTTAACGTCAATGTTCAAGTTGTAAGCAACTTCTACAGTTGCATCGAATTTTGCAAAGTTAGTTTCTTTTGCAAGAGCTACAGCTTCTTCAACGCTGTATGCTTTTGTGCTGTCGATCTTCTCAAGAGCAGCACGAAGTTGTTTGCTTTTTTTAGCCATTTTCTATTCTCCTTGTAAGTGGTTCAATCGATTTTCATCTCCCACGTCACTTCTCGAAATGATGAAGTCTTGCGGGTTATATAGGGATGTTATTGATTAGTCAACAACAGTGAATCCCATAGAACGAGCAGTACCTTCGATCATACGCATTGCAGACTCTACGTTTGCTGCGTTCAAATCTGGCATCTTAGTTTCTGCAATTTCTTGTACTTGCGCACGAGTAACTGTAGCAACTTTAGTTTTGTTAGGTGTCCCTGATCCTTTTTCAACACCTGCAGCTTTTTTCAAAAGAACAGCAGCTGGTGGTGTTTTTGTAACGAAAGTAAATGATTTGTCTTCGTATACTGAGATAACAACTGGAATGATCATACCAGCTTGGTCAGCAGTACGAGCGTTGAACTCTTTTGTGAATCCCATGATGTTGATACCAGCTTGACCAAGAGCAGGTCCAACCGGTGGAGCTGGTGTAGCTTTACCAGCAGGGATTTGCAATTTTACAAGTTTTTCGACTTTTTTAGCCATTTTTAAATCCTCCTTTGTGGTTTTGGCGGTAATTAAATATTTTTACCTCCCACAAGTATGCTTTTCACATACCCATCTATTATACACTATTTATCTAGAATTGCAAGAGAAAAGTTTATTTTTTAATCAACGTAATCTCCGCCTTCAAAGCCGTAGTATTCTTCCAAACTGAGACCACTCTCAGCAATTTCTTTAGCTTCTTTTCCGACATAACGAAGGTGCCATTCTTCAGCCATATAGCCTGTTTCCTTTTCCTTGCCTTTGAGATAACGGACAACAAAACCATAATCAGCTGCATGGTCCAGGAGCCATTGGGCTGCTTTTTCTTCTGTTACCAAATCACCATTTGTCCCAATAACATCAAAGGCCAAGCCAGTTTGGTGTTCGCTATAGCCAGGACGGGCAGAATAACGGTCGGCAGCTTCTTTCCCATCTTGATTGACATAATCTTGATAGAGCTTAGTCTGAGTTTCATAACTTCTAAAACCACTGTAATGGTCGCTGATTGGGAAACCTGCCTCTTGCATCGCTTTGATGAGTTTGACCAGCTCTGCCTTGGCTGTTGGATTTTCCCCTGGATTATAGTCTTTCGACAAAGGATAATGTTTATTTGCTACGATGATTTCATCGTATTTCCCTTGGATGCTGTAGTAGTCACCTTTATTGACCACTTCTGCTTTTTTCTGGGAAGCTCCCTGAGATTTACTGCCGACTGCTCCATCAGCTTTGGCTGTTTGTTCTGTTTTAGCCGCTCCATCTTCATTTTTTGTTTTTTCCTGTGAACAAGCTGCTAAACTCAAGGCTAGCAAGGCTGTCAAGACAAGATATCTTTTTTTCATTTCTACTCCTTTATTTCTAATAATTTATCTACTTCTGACGATAAACGTTTGACTAATTGTTTAATCTCATCCGGTTTTGCTTGACATGTTTCTGAGGTCATTTCTTCAAAGGGAACCCACCAAACTGGACCACGTCCCTTGAGACCGTAACCATTCATATCACCTCTTCGTCTAGGAAACAGATGCCAGTGGAGGTGGGCATCGCCATTGCCTAGAAGTTCGATATTCATTTTCTCAGCAGAGAAGACCTTAGCAACTGCCTCTTGGACTAGACTCATTTCCTCTAGAAAACGGAGTCTCATTTCCTTTTCTAAATGGTGCAATTCCGTGACGTGTTCCTTGGCTAGAAAGAGACTATAGCCTGAAAAATACTGGTGATCTCCAATCACAAGATAGCCTGTTTCCAACTCTTTGACAAAGTAAGGATTGTCCCCAGCTTTAATGAGCTCAATTCTCTGGCAAATAAGGCACATATTAGTCTACCAACCCGCTCTTAAGGTAAGCATCAACCATACGCTCTGTTGCGACTACCGAGTCAATATGAGTGCGTTCATATGAATGGCTAGACTCGATACCAGCACCGAGAAGGGCGTGTTTGACTTCTGCACCTGCAGACATAGCTGCCGAAGCGTCCGAACCATAAAATGGATAGATGTCCAGCTTAAATGGAATATCTTGCTCTTTAGCCAAGGCAACCAAATGTTGACGGAAGTCATAGTGATAAGGTCCTGAAGCATCCTTGACACAGATAGACACTGTGTACTCATCTGTTTGCTGATCATCGCCCATAGCTCCCATATCCACAGCCAGATATTCTACTACCTGAGCAGGAATATTAGAGTTAGCACCATGCCCCACTTCTTCAAAGACTGAAAAAGCAAAATGGGTTGTTACTGGCAATTCAATCTTCTCTTCCTTATAAATGCGAAGTAGGTTAAGCAAAATCGCTGCGCTGACCTTATCGTCCAAATGACGAGACTTGATAAATCCTGTATCTGTCACGACAGTTCGTGGGTCAAAGCTGATAAAATCACCAACCTCAATCCCCAAGGCACGAGTTTCTTTTTCGTTGGTCACTTTTGCATCCAAACGCACTTCCATATTGTCCTGGGTGCGTTCTGCAGTTCCTGCATCCTTGTAGACATGGCAAGAAGTTTGGTGGATGAGGATGGTGCCTGATAGCTTTTGATCTGTACTAGCCACATGAACGGTACAGTTTTCTCCTTCAATCATATTCCAAGGAAAACCACCGATACGGTCCAATTTGAGACGGCCGTCTGGTTTGACAGCGCGGACAATGGCACCAAGCGTATCCACATGGGCAGTCACGTAGCGGTGTTCTTCATCATTTTGACCTTTGATGGTCACATTGACACCACCCTTGGCTGTGCGAACCGGCTGGTAACCAAAACCTTCTAAAGTCTTGACTAAATAGTCCGAAATTTCACGAGTAAAACCCGTTGGCGACGCAATGGCTGTCAGTCCTTTGATATATTCTACTGTTTGATTCATTTCTTCACCTCTTTTGCTACCTATTATAACACATTTATCATCGGATAAAAAAAGAAAATCACTCCTGTAGACTTGGCTACAAAAGTGATTTTAGTGATTATTCCATTTCAAAAACATCGCTTTCTTGCTTGTTTGGTAGAACCAATGAGAGCAAGATTCCGACAATGGCTGGCACCAACCATGGGAGAGATGCTTTAGCAAAAGGAAGAGCGTTAACAAGGTTTGCAAGAAACTCAACCTTAAACGAGCTTCCTAGTACGCTTGCAATGGCAATAGCTGTAACCACAGCAATTGTCAACTGCATACCTGGTTTTGAAAGAGCCACAAATTTATTCACAATGACAATCATAACGATGGCAATGGTGATTGGGTACAAGATAACCAGTACAGGAATTGAGTACTTGATAATCGCATCAAGACCCAAATTAGCAATGGCAAATCCAATCAAGGTAAAGGCTGTCGCATAAACCTTGTAGCTGATTTGTGGGAAGCGCTCATTAAAGAACTCAGCAGTTGACACAATCAAACCAACTGTAGTTGTGAAGCAGGTTACAGTAACCATAGCTGCAAGGAAGATTTGAGCTGTTGAACCAAAGATTTCTTGAGTTGCTTGTGACAAGATGTAAACACCTGGTGTTCCACCCTTCATCGCTTCAGCTGGTACTGGGAAATGATTTCCAAGGAAACCTAAACCGATGTAAAGAGCGCTGAAAGCAAGGGCTACAACGATACCAACAACCCAAATAGTTGAAATGTATTCTTTCTTACTTGAAAATCCAAGTTGTTTCAAGGTTTGAACTGCGATTACACTGAAGGCAACCGAAGCAAGGGCATCCAAGGTATTATAACCTTCTAGGAAACCTGTACCAAAGGCAGAAGCTTGATAAGCAGCTGAAGCAGCTTGAGGACTTGTTCCAGCGTATTTGATAGCTCCTAAAACAACCAAGATAACAATCAAGATTGCAAATACTGGCGTTAAAATACGGCCGATACGGTCTAAGATTTTTGATGGATTAAGCGAAATCAGATACGCTGCCACAAAATAAAGAAGGGTAAAGACAATCAAGCCAAGTCCTTTATTTGCATCCGATAAAAGGGGGCTGATTCCTACTTCGTAAGCTGTTGTAGCAGTACGTGGGATAGCAAAGAATGGACCGATTGACAAGTAAAGAACTGAGAGGTAAAGAGTCGCAAACCAAGGCGCTATCTTCGTTGAAATCTCGTAGATATATCCTTTAGGATTTAGCGTTCCAATTATAAGGGTCAAGACGGCGATACCGACGCCTGAAAAGACAAAACCTGCGATAGCAGGAAGAAAATGTTCTCCAGATAGAGCACCCAGAGAAGGCGGAAAAATCAAGTTCCCCGCACCAAAAAATATTCCAAACAGGAGTAAACCTGTTAGGGCACCTTTTTTAGCCATGTAAATCTCCTTCATATTTATAAAATACTGACCTAGTATATCATGAATAGGAGTATGAAAAAAGCTTCACGAAGTAAATATTGAATGTTTTCAAGATTCTTAAAAATGAGAATTGTCTAAAAATAAAATCCCCTACCGAGATCACACCAAGTAGGAGAAATTCTAATGTTTACAGTTCTTCAAAGGCAGTCATACCACCTTGAACATTGATAACTTCATAACCTTGTTCTGATAAGAATTGGCAAGCACGCGCCGATCTCATTCCAGATTTACAAATAACATAATGTAACTGGTCCTTGTCCAACTGATCAAAGGTATCAGCCAATTGACTAAGCGGTAGGTTATGGGCACCTTCTAAATGAAGAACTTCAAACTCATCCACTTCTCTCACGTCCACTAAAGAAAGTTGGTCGTTTTGGTAAAGCTGGTAAAATGCGTCAAAGGAAATTTCTTTCATTCTTTTTCTCCTAATACTCTTCGAAAATCAAATTCAAACCACGTCAGCGTCGCCTTACCGTACTCAAGTACAGCCTTCGGCTAGCTTCCTAGTTTGCTCTTTGATTTTCATTGACTATAAAATGGTTTTAATTCTTTTTTTCAAGTCTGGCACCACTTCTGACTCAAACCAAGGATTTTTGACCATCCAGATTTGATTTCGAGGTGAAGGGTGAACTAATGGAAAATAGGCTGGTAAGTAATTCTGGTAATGTTTTACCCGTTCTGTCACCTTGCCACTGATTTTTTCCTGTAAATAGTAGGCTTGAGCATATTGCCCAATCAAAAGGGTTAACTGAATATCTGGTAATTCTTGCAAGAGCTGCGGGTGCCATTTTTCAGCAAAACCTGCTCGCGGTGGCAAATCACCTGACTTGCCATGCCCTGGAAAGTAGAAATCCATGGGTAAAACCGCAAAACAACCTGAATTGTAAAAGGTATCTTCATCTACACCTAGCCAGTCTCTCAGGCGGTCACCACTTTTGTCCTTCCAGTAAAGCCCTGCCTCTTGGGTTTTAAGTCCTGGTGCCTGACCGATGATATTGATGCGAGCAGTCTTTGGCGCTGCAAAGAGAGGCTCAATGCCACGCTCTGTATAGCTGGCATTCTGTGGATCTGACATAATAGCCTGCTTGATTCTTTCAATTTGAGACATCTACTTTCCCTCCAAAAAGAAGTCTAAGCATAAGATCTCAGACTTCTATCGTTTTATTTGATCAATTCATAAATAGCTTCGGCATAGATTGCTGCAGCTCGGAAGAGATCGTCCAAGGCGATAAATTCATTGGCTTGGTGCATGGTGTCAATTGAGTCTGGGAACATAGCACCATAGGCAACACCTCGTTCTAGCAAGCGACCAAAGGTTCCACCACCGATGACTTGCTCGTGACCTTTAAGACCAGTTTGTTTTTCATAAACATTCAACAAGGTTTGAACAAGTGGATCTTCCATTGGAACATAGTGAGGGGTGTGACCGTGCTCAGAAAGGCTAACAGAAGCAACTGGCAAGTTTTCAAGGATTGACTTGATTTGTTCTGGACTTGTTCCTTTTGGATAGCGGATATTAAGGGCAATGGTATTATCAGCGCTTGTTTCATCAAAGCGGAAGACGCCTGCATTCATAGAAAGGGCACCCATCTTTTCATCTACATGATCAATCTTGAGATTTTCACCCTCATGGTCGTTCAAAAGAATCTTACCAGCGATATCAAGGTAATCTTTTGCAGGTCCTGCAAAGTCAAACTGGCTAAGGAAGAGGGCAAGATAAGTCGCACCATTGACACCTGAAGCAGGCATAGCACCATGGGCTGATTTCCCAATGATCGTCACCTTATATTGACCGTTTTCTTCTTGGAGTTCTCCTCTAAGTTTGTGTTCTGCAACAAAGGCATCTAGTTTAGCTTGCAAGTCAGTCAAATCGCCTGAAACAATCGCTGTTGCTGATTCTGGTACCATGTTTTCACGCAAACCACCTGTGAAGCTGTGAAGACGGGCTACACCTGTATTTTCACCTGCAAAGTGGAGGTATTCCGTGATATTTCCTTTTTCACCGTTGATGATAGGGAACTCAGCATCTGGGGAGAAACCGAAGTCTGGTTTTGCAAGTCCAACATTTTCAAAATAGTAGTCCATATCTGCCCAACCTGATTCTTCGTCTGTTCCAACGATGAAGCGAACTTTCTTAGAAGTTGGAAGGCCCAATTCTTTGATGATTTTCAAGCCATAGTAGCAAGCTGTTGTAGGTCCCTTGTCATCAGAAGCTCCACGCGCATAGAGGCGACCATCTTTGATAGTTGGTGTGTACGGATCTGTGTCCCAACCGCTACCAGCTGGCACCACGTCCATGTGGGCAAAGATTCCGAGAACTTCTTCTCCATCACCAAATTCAAAATGTCCTGCGTAGTTGTCAACATTTTTAGTTGGGTAACCATCACGGTCTGCGATTTCAAGGAATTTTTCCAAGGCTTTTACTGGACCAGGCCCAAATGGATGTTCAGCATCAACCTTGCTATCATCACGTTCTGAGTTGATTTCCAAAAGGCTAAACAAGTCAGCCAAGAGGTCTTCTTTGCGTTTTTCTACTTCTGCTGTAAAATCAATTGCTGTCATTTTTTCTTCTTCCTATCTTTTTTCAATTATTTCATCCACTGGCAAGCGGTAGCTTGGTTCTAATTTTTCGTCCGTATAACCTACCGTAATCAAAAGTTCTGGACGGAAACGGTCTTCGATTTCTAAAACTTCATTAACTTTTGATTTGTCAAATCCAAGAATCAGATTTGATCCGATTCCTTGGTCTGTAAGAGCCAGAACCAAGTTCATAGCAACCAAACCTGCATTGAGAGCTAGGTAGTCGCTGACCTGTTGTTCGTTGTAACGGGCAAATTCCGCAGGCAAATTCTTCATGAAATATTGAAGTTGTTCTTCTGAGAAATTCTTTGCACCACCGACACGGGCAATCTTGCGGGCGCGTTTCGCTAAGTCCGTATCTGTAAAGAGGGCAATGGTGACAGGCGCTGATGATACCTGTTCAAAGTTGGAACCATAAGCTAATTTTGCCAGTTCAGCATTTTTCTCACGAACCACCACAAATTTCCAAGGCTGGCTATTGTGGGCGCTTGGTGCCAAGGTTGCGATTTCGATAGCCGTACGCACATCTTTTGGATCAACAGGCTTATCAGTAAACTGCTTAGTCGCATGACGTTTTTTGTTTAATTCAAGAAATTTCATAATCGATTTCCTTTTCTAATTCTACTGCTTCCATTCTACCATAATTTGAAAGAGCTTGCAGGGATTTTTCATGATTAAGATTTTTTATTACAGTCATAAAAAATATATATTAGTTCATCGGAAACATTTCTGATAAACTAGCAGATAACTTTACATTTGAATGGAGATATTATGAAAAAATTTAGCCTATTACTAGCCATCCTCCCATTTTTAGTTGCCTGTGGGAATCAAGCCACACCCAAAGAGACTAGCTCTCAAAAGACAATCGTCGTTGCTACAGCTGGTGATGTGCCGCCATTTGACTACGAAGACAAGGGCAATCTGACAGGCTTCGACATCGAAGTTCTAAAAGCAGTAGATGAAAAACTCAGCGACTACGAGATTCAATTCCAAAGAACTGCTTGGGAGAGCATCTTTCCAGGACTTGATTCTGGTCACTATCAAGCTGCAGCCAATAACTTGAGTTATACAAAAGAGCGTGCTGAAAAATACCTTTACTCACTTCCAATTTCAAACAATCCCCTCGTCCTTGTCAGCAACAAGAAAAATCCTCTGACTTCACTTGACCAAATCGCTGGCAAAACAACACAAGAGGATACCGGAACTTCAAACGCTCAATTCATCAATAACTGGAATCAAAAGCACACTGACAATCCCGCTACTATCGATTTTTCTGGAGAGGATATCGGTAAACGAATCCTAGACCTCTCTAACGGTGAATTTGATTTCCTAGTTTTTGACAAGGTATCGGTTCAAAAGATTATCAAGGACCGTGGCTTAGATCTCTCAGTCATTGATTTACCTTCTGCCGATAGTCCCAACAACTATATCGTTTTCTCAAGCGACCAAAAAGAGTTTAAAGAGAAATTTGATAAAGCGCTCAAAGAACTCTATCAAGACGGAACACTTGAAAAACTTAGCAATACCTATCTAGGTGGTTCTTATCTCCCAGATCAATCTCAATTACAATAATACTCTTCGAAAATCTCTTCAAACTACGTCAGCTTTATCTGCAACCTCAAAGCTGTGCTTTGAGCAACCTATGTCTAGCTTCCTTGTTTGCTCTTTGATTTTCATTGAGTATAAGATATATTAAAAACGATTGACCCAGTCAATCGTTTTTAGTTTGTATTGGTTACTTTAGGAAACTTTTATAAAAAATCAAAATAATCCTTCACATCCTCTACATACCTATGCTTTTCTATTAAGCTGGCTAAGAGTTCCAGATTGTGTCCCTGATAGTTATCTTCACGACGTAGTTCTTCATACATTTCGATAAAGGGAAGACCCTTGGACTTGGCCAGTTCTAACTCCGCTTCATAATCATAAGCGACTTTACGAAATTGGATATTGAGTAATTCCCCATCTTCAACTTCTATCACGGCATACTGGGCACGGTGATTTTTTAACGCCTCCCAATTAAAATAGGGCATGCCAATCGACCCTGGATTGATGATTTGTTGCCCTTGACTGCCATAACGAAGCAACTGCTTGTGGACATGACCATAGACTGCTACGTCCGTTTCCTCATCTAGGAGTTGGTCAAATTTTTCTGTATCATTCCCAACCAACAAGTCACCCCCATAATTTTTGTCAGGTAAATTATGTGAGAGAGAAAAACGCAGTCCCTCAACTTCTTTCTTTTCCAGCATAGGCAAGCTTCGTAGCCAGACAATCGTTGCAGGATCCATTCGCTCCATCAAAAACTGAGTCAATCGCATGAGCTGGACTTCCTGTGGGTCTTCTAAGCCATATTGCCCATCTAAAGCCTCAAGGACACAATCATCCCAATTGCCTCGAACACTTGCCGTGATAGGAAGATCCTTTAGCAGGGCTACCAAGTCATTTGCACCTGGACCAGGAAGAAAAATATCTCCCAGAAGCCAGTATTCACTGACTCCTTGATTTTTAGCATCTGCAATCACTGCTTCTAAGGCCGTCGCATTGCCATGAATATCTGATAAAATTGCGATTTTATGGTTCATGATGGTTTCCTTCCGTTTGGTAATCTACTCTTTCTTCCGCCACTTGAGCTAATTCCACTTCTTCCTGCGAGTTCAACTTTCTTTGCACAGCTTCTGCGACAAGTATTGGCACTCCAACTTCGACAATCTCATCCACACTG
This sequence comes from Streptococcus sp. k-90, assembly GCF_013277565.1. Lineage (GTDB taxonomy): Bacteria > Bacillota > Bacilli > Lactobacillales > Streptococcaceae > Streptococcus. The sequence continues at coordinate 16,584 of NZ_VMNE01000010.1, forward strand.
GCTTCCTTGATTTTAGTGAGAGACTTGAAATGTTTCATGAGATTTTGCTTGCGTTTAGGTCCCAGACCTTCAATTCCATCCAATTGTGATGAAAAGGAATTTTTGGAGCGTAGTTGACGGTGGAAGGTAATGGCAAAGCGGTGCACCTCATCTTGGATGCGTTGAAGGAGGAAAAATTCCTGAGAATTTCTAGACAACTCCACCACCTCAAGCGGATCTCCAAAGAGCAATTCATGGGTTTGGTGTTTGTCATTCTTTTGCAGACCTGCAATGGGAATATCCAAGCCCAGCTCCTCTTGGATGACTTGCTTAGCGATATTGACTTGACCTTGTCCCCCATCAATGACAATCAAATCTGGCGGGGTTAAGCCCTCACGTTGAACTCGACCATAACGCCTGCGAATGACCTCTCTCATGCTGGCATAGTCGTCCGGCCCAACAACGGTTTTTATCTTGTACTTACGGTAATCTTTTTTACTTGGTTTGCCGTTAACAAAGACTACCATGGCTGAAACAGGGCTGGTACCCATGATATTGGAGTTATCGAAGGACTCAATGCGAACTGGAGTTGGGATCTGAAGCAAACGTCCCAGATTTTCAATAGCCCCTTGGGTCTTTTCAACAGATTTCTCTAGCAGGTTAAATTTCTGCTCTAGGCTGACACGTGCATTCTTTATAGCCAGATTGACCAGCTGTTTTTTCTCACCACGCTGGGGCTTGAGAATCTTGGTATCCACTAAGGCCTTGACGGCTTCTTCGTCAATATCCTGCGGAATCAGTACCTCATTGGGTACTAGGTGAGATTTTTCTTGATAGAATTGTCCTACATAGGTTAGAAAGTCCTCATCCGGATCATTATAATAGGGGAAAAGATTGACATCGCGCTCAATAAGCTTGCCCTGACGAACAAAGAAAACCTGAACACACATCCAGCCCTTATCCACATAGTAGCCAAAGACATCGCGATTTTGGAGATCCTTAGCCATAACCCGTTGCTTGGTTCGAAGTGTTCCAATAGCCTGAATCAGGTCACGGTATTCAGCCGCACGTTCAAATTCCATAGTCTGAGCTGCCGCAGCCATTTTTCCCTTGAGATCATCAATGATTTTATCATCCTGCCCTTTCAGAAAATCAGAAACCTCCTGGGCCATGGACTTGAAATAAGCCTCATCTTTCTTACAGATGGTGTGGGCCATACACTGGCCGATATGGTAATAAAAGCAAACCTTAGACGGTGGATTGGTACACTTTCTAAAAGGGAAAATTCGATCCAGCAACCGCTTGATTTCATTGGCTGCCCCCACATCTGGATAGGGACCAAAGTAGAGACCTCCGTCCTTTTTGACCTGACGGGTGATAATCAAACGAGGATAGCGTTCATTGGTGATTTTGATGAAAGGGTAAGACTTATCATCCTTGAGCATGATATTGTACTTAGGCTTATTTTCCTTGATCAAGTTGATTTCTAGAAGAAGTGCCTCAATGTTGGACTCCGTAACAATAAATTCAAAATCCACAATTTCAGACACCAGAGCCTCTGTCTTGGTATCATGACTTCCGCGGAAATAGGACCTCACACGGTTTCGCAGATTTTTAGCCTTTCCTACATAGATAATGGTGCCGTTTTTATCCTTGTGAATGTAGCAACCAGGGCTGGTCGGCAAGAGCTCTAGTTTTGATTTAATCAAGTTATTCATAGTTCCATTATAGCAAAAAAGTAGGGAAAGATTGTTCCCTACTCACTAGTCTCATATATTTTTCGGAGGTTTGCAATATCCTCTTCCTGGATACCATAAAAGGAACCGGCCGGTTGCATCACTGATTTCTCATCTGTATGGTCCAAGCCAATCGCATGACCCAACTCATGTTCCGCCGTATGGACAATGCGTTCATAGGAATAACCATAGTCAGGACTGGACAGATAATAATGATTCAACCGCACCGTGACAGATAAAAATTGTCCCGTTAAGAGATTAGTCTGACTTTCCGCCTCTCCTGCCACAGGAGTGCCTCCGTCATTCATCTCCGTAGCCATAATATCTGCCTTGCTAGACTCTGTCACGACTTCAAAGTTAAAAGCACCAGTTTGATTCCAGTTCTGAATCGCTTCTAAATACGCCTCTTGAAAGCGTGAATCCATCTGTGAATCCAAGTAAATACGAGCAGAAGCCTGTGACCACCTTCCTTCAGAATGCTGGTGGCTATCTGTCTGGTTCAACTTAGGCAGTTGCCCTGTTTTTTCCCATTGGTCAATACTTTGTTGACCAATCTTTACTGACCGCTCAACTTGCTTCAACGCTCCTTGAAAATCCCCGTTCAGATACCAGAGAAATCCAAAAGCAAGAGTGCATAAAATCAAAACAATCCAAACCAGGCGCCAAAACAAACTCCACACAAAAGAAAAGAAAGCCCCTATCAAACGAAAAATCCAGCGCATGTCTCTCCACCTTTCTAGCAAATAAAGTCTATTTTACTAAAACAAGCTGAAAGAAAGCTAAATACTGGCTTTTTCATCTTAACGTCCTAATATTTTTTTGAATAACTGAATAGCTTTGTATTTTAAAGGTGATGGATGGTAACGGAAAGTACCCGCTTTGCGTACAATATAGCCATTAAAATTTTGTTTAAAACGCAAAACACCATCACTTCCATCAAAAATCCCTTGAATGCCTAGGAAGTTGTATTTAGGTATTCCACGTTTTATGCTTTCCAACATAATATATTTTTGAAGCAGTGCAGGGGCATAGAATTTATTAAACTCAGTGTAGGAGCCACTAAAGAGATAAGTCGTTTCCTGAGGCATATAAACAAATAAACTTCCGGCTAAAACAATATCTTCTTCCCCATATTTTTCAATCAAGTCTCGCGCTTCTGCTTTTCGAACTTCAAAAGTTTCAAATTGACTCAAATATTCTCTCAGTTGATTTTGTTTTTTCTCAGAATGAGGATTTTTACTCAAATCAAGTCGCAACTTGTCCACTATTTCTTCTAGTTTACTTTGCTCACCTTGTAATTTGTTCATATATTCCGAAAAATTCAAGATTGCTACGAGAAACTCAGCTTGTTCTCCAAAAGCATCATAAAAATGCTCATAGTATTCTAAACTTTTATCACTATATTCTCTACGTTCAGAGGTTTCTTTTGTGATCTTCTTAAACATTGATAGCTCTTCACGTTTTAACTTTTTCAACCGAATGCCGAACGTTTCAGCCTTTTTCACCAAAGGCTTCCCCTTTTTACTAAAACTTTTAAGCAAATTCTTTTCAGTTAAATCAGTCAAATCCTTATAATATAACCAATTCGGTTCCCCACCTGGATATCCTGTCGTCAAACCATCAAATTGATAACCCAAATCAGTTAAACCTTGAATGATACTTTTTTTCTCAACATCTATTGGATTACCTTGGCTATCAAAAGTTTGATAAGTTTCATAAGGTTTTACAAGCAACTCTAAGACACCATTTTGTTTGGCATATTCTTTTAACTCCGCATAAAAAACTAGAAGAGCATCTTGTTGGGTATAAATCGGACCCGAATTGAGCTCCATATGCAGACCACCTAACATGGGCAAGTTATAAACCATAGCTGCAACTTGAATTTCTCCTTCTTTTTTTAAAGCAAGATAAACAATTTGAGCCCCTCTTTTTTCTAGCAAATCACCCATCTGGACAGATTGCATAAAAGAACGAGAAGAAACCTGATCAGAATAAGTCTGAAACTCTTCTTTCGTGAGTGTTGTTAGTACCATATACTTACTTTCTATGTTTTTTTCTTAATGTTTTACGGAAATTAAGAGCAAGTCTTAACAGAGGATAGAGAGGATGGGTAGGCATTGTAAATTCACCCAAGTATTCTTCAATCGTTGGATTAAAATTAGCTTTAAAACGATAGAGTCCACCGTCTAAATGATTTTCGACGCCTCCTAAATTTTGCCACACCATACCTCGCTCAAAGGCATAGCGAGCTGTTTCATACCAAGTTAAAATTGGTGCATTGTAACGTTTAAAAGCATCATCCATACCAGCATATAGATTGACAGAAGTATTACCAAATTCCAAACTCAAAGTAGCTGCTAAAGGAATGTTTGATTTTCCTTCATTCATATATCCCTGCAAGAAATCTCTTTCCACTTCTAAACGTTCTTTTTCTTTTATATTTTCTTGAACTTTTGAAGGTTTGGTTGCATCACTAAATTTTTCTGCAACTACTCTATTTTTTTCCAGCTGTTCTTCTAATTCTCGTAAACGCTTAGAAACATCCAAACTCGTTAGCGTGATATAAGAATCTTCTTTAAAGTTATCTAATAATTTTTTATAGTAGACTTCATTTCTTAAATGAATATCTTTTCGTTTCTCGGTTTTTTTCATCAACTCCGAAAACGAATCTAATAGTTCCAGTCCACCATATTGAACCTCAAGCCCTTTGTTTCGAGCCGTTCGGATAGCTTGTTTTGTTGACTTAGAAAGTTTATCTTCTTCAAAATTTTCCTTGTATATTTTCGCCTGAATACGAGGTTGAATAGTATCATCCATCTCGGCTGTCTGCCCAGACCATTTCACTCCTAGTTGCCCTAAAGTCTCAACAAGAACAAGATTTTCAGGATATTCTGTTTTATCTTGATTGACCAAATGTTGAGATTGACAAATACTTGGGTCAAAAGTCACAAAGATAGCTTTCTTACTGCGAGCATAAGACTTAATAGACTGCAGGACAAACTTTAAAACTTCTGTATCCCTGTAATCCAATATGGGACCTCTTGGAATATAAAACATTTTATACCCCAAAGGCAGAGACTTTATGAGAATACTAGCCACAGCCAGTAATTTTTCCCCTTCATAAACCCCAAGTCTCTCATGATTCCAATCAGATTTCACTTTTTCCCAAGCACTGCTTTGTAATAGATTAACCATGGGATGTTCTTTTACAAAATCATCATACTCTGATAATGGTATCCCAAGCTGATAACGATACATATTTTTCTCTCTTTCAACTAGTATCTCTCTACTATTTTACTATTTTCGATTAAAAAGTCTAGTGAAAATAGACTTCCATAATTGTTTTTAAGCCAAGAATAACTATAAATGGTAGTTTATTTATAAAAAACTAGCTCAATCTCTCTTCCAATTTGAAATCAATTGGTAGGGTTGCTAAAAAACCTTCCAATTGTTTTTCCCAATAATACCACTCATGAGTTCCAGCGCTATGGCTATAGGTCACATCAAAGCCTAGTTTTTTGAGGTTTTTCACTGCCAGATTATTGGCTTCATACAAGAAATCTTGCTCGCCACACCAAGCCCAAAGCTTGGTCTGTTTATCTGATTTTTTTGCCAGACTTTCAAGAGAATAAGGGCTAGTGGTCCAATCTTTAATTTCCCCAAACACACCTCTCCAGTAAGCTGGCGTACCCAAATTTTGACTCTCAGGAGAAAAATCTTCAAAGCTAAGTGTACCTGAAAAACTAGCTGCATGAGAAAAACGATTTGTAGCAAAAGCCAGTTTAAAGCAGCCATAGCCTCCCATAGAGAGACCAGCGATAAAGGTCTTTTCACGCTTGCTGGTCATATTAGGGAAGAAGCGTTTCAAAACCTCTGGTAATTCCTCTGCTAGAGCTGTGTAGTAGTCAAAACCATACTGGGTATCGGTGTACCAACCGTTGCTGGTATTGGGCATGACGACGATAAGATTAGTGCCTCGAAGCAAGCGTTCCACATTGGTCCGCTTGAGCCAACTATTATGATTACCAGACATCCCGTGCAAGAGGTACAAGACGGGAATGTCTTTACAATCTGGTTCTTCCACTCGATTGGCATCAGGGTAAAGGACATTCACCCCCCACTCCATATCCAAAACTTGTGAGTAATACTCTATTTTCATTACTGCCATATTTTTTCCTCTATTTTCCGATAAGAAAAAGCCGAAATTCGACTTTCCCTCTGTTTATTTCAACGATTATTTTGCTTCCATGACTACTGGTAGAACTGCTGGACGACGCTTAGTTTGATCAAAAAGATACTTGGTCAGAGTATCCCGAACCTTCCCTTTAAGATCTGCCCAGTCAAAGTCTTCTCCTTGAAGATAGTCTTCTACCGTTTGGTTAATCAATTCTGAACTTTCACGGAGAATATCGCGACTCTTCTTGAGATAAACAAATCCACGCGTATGAACACGAGCCTTGGCTACAATTTTCTTCTCACGACGGTTAACGGTGATTGCGACGATGAAAATCCCATCCTCTGACAAGACCTTACGGTCACGAAGAACCACATTACCAACATCACCGATGGCATTTCCGTCAATCAAGACATCCCCTGCCGAAACTGCACCAGCTGGGACAAAGTCTCCATTCTCATAAGCCATGCTGGTTCCCTTTTTAGGGATGAAAATACGTTCTGGCAATATACCAACCGCCATGGCAGCCTTAGCATGGGCATCCAACTCACGATATTCCCCTTGAATTGGGAAGAGATACTTGGGTTGCAAGAGATTGATCATCAATTGCAAATCACGCGCATTTCCGTGGCCTGACACACGTAAGTTTTGGGTGATAAGCTTGACAACTCCGCCAGCTTGGTAAATCATATTTTCCACACGCGCCATAACTGCTTCTTTGGCGATAGACGGAGTCGTTACGATATAGACCAAATCACCATCCTTGATTTCCACATAACGATGGCGACCAATCGACATCTTGCGAAGACCGTTGATAGGCTCACCCATACGGCCTGTCTCAAGGATGATCAACTCATGATCCTCGAAGCGAGACATGTCTTTCGGTTTAATCAAAAGACTCTCGTTAGCTAGAGACAATTTCTTAAGACGAATAGCAGTGCGGACGATATTTTCAATATCAAATCCTGTCAAGACCACACGACGACCTGTTGCATCCGCAGCGTCAAACACCTGCTGGATACGAGAAAGGTTGCTGGCTACCGCCGCAACGATAATACGACCATCCCAATCTGCAATAGTTTGAGTGATTTCGTCCCCAACTTCACTTTCGCTAGCCACTTGGATATTGCTGTCTGCATTGGCTGAATCGCTAAGCAGAGCTAGAACTCCATCACGACCGATTTCTGCCAAACGAGCGAAGTCTGTCGCATAGGATTCACTAGCTGTCTGGTCAAATTTGAAGTCACCTGTATAAACGATGCTACCTTCAGCTGTCTTCAAGACCACACCCAGACTTTCTGGGATAGAGTGGGTCGTACGGAAGAAGGATACCACAGTCCCTCCAAAATCAATCTCCGTATCCTCATTAATCACATGGAAATCATTAAATTTCTTAACCGCATCATTCCCTTTGACAAAGAGTTTGGCCAACTCAATGGTCAACTCAGAACCAAATACAGGTACCTTGGCTTCAGCCAAGAGATAAGGAAGAGCACCAATGGCATCCGCATGCCCGTGAGTCAAGAAGACCCCTGCGATACGGTCACTATTTTCAAAAAGGTAGTCCATATTTGGAATAACTACATCCACCCCTAGTTGTTCATTTTCAGGGTATTTCAGACCTGCATCCAAAACGAAAATAGACCCATCGATTTCAGCGATATACATATTTTTCCCATTTTCACGTACACCACCAAGTGTTGTTAAACTGATATTACTCATTTTTCCTCCGAAAGCTTAGTTTATCTTGATTATAGGGTTACTTGCCCTTTTATTCTAAAAGCACTATTACTTTTAGCCGAATCTTTTCCTACCATTATACCATTTTTTTGATGATTTTCAAAATGAAGATTCGTTTTCAAAAAAGAGCTGGTTGCCCAACTCTTTCCTACGTCTACTCTTTTTCCATTAAAAAGTCATAAATTTCTTGCACGGTACCTAGCGCCATCATTTCTTGATCTTTGACGGTTTGTTTGAGATTTTGGTAAATCTGACTTTCTCCGATTTCCCGCTTTGGCGCCTCTTTATTCACTGTCATGACACCATCTGTGATCGTCACAAAGCCTAACTCTTCAAATACTTGAATCATCTTGACCAGCAAGATTTGTTGGATATTGAGATAAGCAGCCAAGTCTTTCAGCTTGTAGCGAATATCAAACTCTGGAAACTGGTAGATGGTCTTGTACAATTTAGCAAACTGCTCTCTAGTCCCATACCCCGTCAGATAGTAGGCCTTGTCAATGTCGTTTTTGAAATAAACAGCAGAGAAATGCTGTTCCTGAAAAATGGTCTTCAGCAGGGTAATATCCTCAGGAATGGTTTTCACGACAATAGCTTCACTAGTCGCCAGATTCGGCAATTCTCCAGCAAAATCCAAGACTGGAACCCCTTCTGGCAAGACTGCATTTTTTCCACGGATATTAAAGAGTTGAACCCCCTCCACACGCGCATCCACCATCATCAACTGGAGGGCAGTTTGGCCATTCCATTGGTTGACAGACAATTTGACTGCTAACTCTAGATTCTTGGTTTGAGCAAATTCTGTTGCCCATCTACCTTGTCCAAATGCTACCACTTCAAAACTCGCCTCACCTTTGAAAATTTTCAACTTGAGATGAGCATTGCCTGCTCCCATAGTACGGGCACTTTCGACCTGAAAATCCTTGATATAAAAGACAGGTTTCTGATTATCCATTCCAAAAGGTGCCAAGCGCTCAAAGTTCTTGACTGTTTCAAGACTCAAAGTCTCCAAATCCAACTCTTCATCTAGGTTTAACTTATTCTTGCCAGTAGCATCTGCGCCTTTTTCACGGACATAATCTTCCAAGACCTGAGATAAATCTGAGAGTTTCTCCACTTCCAGCGTCATTCCTGCTGCGCCAGCATGGCCACCAAAGGCTATGAAGAGGTCTCTATGAGGATCCAGAGCCTCAAAAATATCGACCGCTTCCACACTACGAGCACTACCCTTGGCACGACCGTCCTCTATATTAAGAACAATAACTGTCTGCCCTAGTTCTTCCAACAAACGACCAGCCACGATACCCAGAACCCCAGGATTCCAGCCTTCCTTGGCCAAGACTTGGACCTTCTTCTCAGGGTCCACCATGGTCTTAGCTTCTTCATAGATAGACTGGACGATCTCCTTGCGCTCTTCGTTTTTCTGATGAATCATGAGGGCAATCTCATGCGCTTCCTCATCATCAAAGCCAGTAAGCAAATCAATGGCTGGATTAGGATCATCCAAGCGCCCCAAGGCATTCAAACGAGGGGCAATCTGGAAACCAACTGTCTCTTCTGTCACTTCGTTGGCAGCAATCCCAGCCATATCCATCATTTCTTGTAGACCAATTCGTTGAGTATGCCCCAACATTTCCAGGCCGTATTGAACCAAAATGCGGTTTTCATCCGTCAAACTAACCATATCTGCAATGGTACCAATAGCGACCAAATCAAGCAGTTCCACTTGAACTTCTTCTAACAGGGCACAAGCTAACTTGAAGGCCACTCCGCAGCCAGCCAAATATTTAAAAGGATAGTCCGCATCTGGATGCTCAGGATGGACAATAGCATAGGCATCTGGTAAGGTTTCAGGCATAGAATGGTGGTCAGTCACAATGACATCGACCCCCATCGACTGAGCCAGTTCAATAGCCTCGTGACCAGCAACTCCATTATCCACTGTCACAATCAAGGAAATTCCTTCTTGCTCGATGAAGTACTTATAGACACTGGCATTAGGTCCATAACCGTCTGTAAAACGATTGGGCAAGTAAACACGGCACTCAGCACCAAGCTGTTCCAAACTTTCCTTCACAATAGAAGCCGAAGTCATGCCATCCGCATCGTAATCTCCATAGACGAGAATATTTTCCCCTTCTTCAATGGCCTGACGGATCCGTTCCACTGCCTTGTCCATATCATGGAGCAGATAAGGATCATGCAAGTCCTCCAAGGAAGGTTCTAAAAACTTCTTCAAACTTTCTTGCTTCTGAATCCCTCTCTCAAATAATAACCGAGCCACCTCAGGACCCAGTCCAGCCTTCTTGGCTATCTTTGTAAAATCCGCATCTTCTACTTGCGGGGCAAACTGCCATTCATAAGTAGGTGTTATCAAAAAGACATCCACTCTTTCTAAGAATTCTATCGCTTCATTATAACATGATTTAGGCTTTTTCTCTATCCTGATTGCTTTCTACAAAAATTTTACTAACTTTTTTCTGATATGATTTGACAAGAAAAATCTTTTGGTGTAGAATCATGTTATAAAATCTAACACAAAGGAGATTCCTTATGGCTTTAGTAGAATTTGAACACGTCGAAAAATATTACGGAGACTACCACGCACTCCGCGACATCAATCTCCGTTTTGAAAAAGGGCAAGTCGTTGTCCTCCTTGGACCATCTGGTTCTGGTAAATCCACTCTGATCCGTACCATTAATGGTCTGGAGGCTGTTGACAAAGGAAGTCTTCTAGTAAATGGTCACCAAGTTGCTGGTGCCAGCCAGAAAGATTTGGTGCCTCTTCGCAAGGAAGTCGGCATGGTTTTCCAGCATTTCAATCTCTACCCCCACAAAACTGTGTTAGAAAATGTAACACTTGCACCCATAAAAGTTCTAGGAATTGATAAAAAAGAAGCTGAAAAAATAGCCCAAAAATATCTGGAATTTGTAAATATGTGGGACAAAAAAGATTCTTATCCAGCCATGCTATCTGGTGGACAAAAACAACGGATTGCCATCGCACGTGGACTCGCTATGCATCCTGAACTCCTCCTCTTCGATGAACCAACATCTGCCCTTGACCCTGAAACCATCGGCGATGTTCTAGCAGTTATGCAAAAATTGGCCCACGATGGTATGAATATGATTGTCGTTACTCATGAAATGGGCTTTGCCCATGAAGTTGCCGACCGCATCATCTTTATGGCTGACGGAGAGGTTTTAGTAGATACAACAGATGTTGATGACTTTTTCGACAATCCAAGCGAACCTCGTGCCCAACAATTTCTCAGCAAAATCATCAACCACGAAAGTGACAAAGTAAAATAAGGAGGCGTTTATGAAAAAGAAATTCTTTTTATCAGCAATATTGATTAGCCTTTTCAGCCTTGCTGCTGCAAAACCAGTTCAGGCTAATACCAGCGTTACAGATATTCAAAAAAGAGGCGAGCTAGTTGTCGGTGTCAAACAAGACGTTCCTAATTTTGGTTACAAGGATCCTAAGACAGGGACCTATTCTGGTATCGAAACAGACTTGGCCAAGATGGTAGCAGATGAACTCAAGGTCAAGGTTCGCTATGTGCCTGTTACCGCACAAACTCGTGGACCACTTCTAGACAATGAACAAGTCGATATGGATATCGCGACCTTTACCATCACAGACGAACGCAAAAAACTCTACAACTTCACCAGCCCCTACTACACGGACGCATCTGGCTTTTTGGTCAATAAGTCTGCCAAAATCAAAAGCATTGAGGAACTAAACGGAAAAACTATCGGAGTTGCCCAAGGTTCCATTACTCAGCGTTTGATTACCGAACTGGGTAAAAAGAAAGGATTGACCTTTAAATTCGTCGAACTGGGTTCCTACCCAGAATTGATTACGTCCCTTCATGCTCACCGTATTGATGCTTTTTCCGTTGACCGCTCGATTCTATCTGGCTATATCAGTAAACGAACAGTACTACTAGATGATAGTTTCAAGCCATCTGACTACGGTATCGTTACCAAGAAATCAAATACAGAGCTCAACGACTATCTCGATAACTTGGTTACTAAATGGAGTAAGGATGGCAGTTTGCAAAAACTTTATGACCGTTACAAGCTCAAACCATCTAGCCATACTGCAGATTAAGGAGGACACCCCATGACAGATTTATCATCTTGGACAGCCTATTTTCAGGATTTTGGACAATTTTTCAATGGTTTCCTCTTCACCCTTGCCCTAGCGATCGGATCCTTTATCCTCGCAATGGTCTTGGGCATCTTCTTTGGAGCCATGTCAACCAGCAAGCATCCAATATTGAGAATTTTGGCTCGCATCTTTGTCGAATTTTACCAAAACACTCCCCTCTTGGTGCAGTTTGTCATCGTTTTTTATGGTCTACCTCTTATCAGTGACCACATCATCATGATTCCGATTTATTGGACAGCTGTACTCTGCGTAGGGCTCTATCACGGAGCCTATATCGCTGAGGCGATTCGCTCAGGTATTCAGTCTATTCCTAGCGGTCAGATGGAGGCCGCCTTGTCGCAAGGGTTTACCTATATCAGTGCCATGCGCTTGATTATCTTGCCTCAGGCCTTCCGTATCATTCTCCCTCCTTTGACCAACCAAATCGTTAACCTCATCAAAAACACCTCGACAGTCGCTATCATTTCTGGAGTGGACTTGATGTTTGTAACCAAATCTTGGTCGGCTCTTAACGGAAACTATATCCCAGCCTTTCTAGGCGCTGCCCTGCTCTACTTCTCTCTATGCTTCCCTGTTGCCCAGTTTGGTCGCAAGATGGAGCAAGCCAACAAAAAAGCCTATTCACTTTAGGAGGTTACTATGGAATCCATTTTAGAAGTTTTGACCCCAGATAACCTAATCTTTATCTTTAAAGGATTTGGCTTGACCCTCTATATTTCTCTGATTGCCATCGTCCTCTCTACCCTTATCGGAACGGTGCTAGCCGTCATGAGAAATGGGAAAAATCCTGTCTTACGTATCATCTCCAGCATTTATATCGAGTTTGTGCGTAACGTTCCCAACCTCCTCTGGATTTTTACTATCTTTTTGGTTTTCAAGATGAAGTCCACTCCAGCAGGAATCACTGCCTTTACTCTCTTTACATCAGCAGCCTTGGCTGAGATTATCCGAGGTGGTCTCAATGCCGTAGACAAGGGACAGTACGAAGCAGGAATGTCACAAGGCTTCACCTCAGCCCAAATCCTCTACCACATCATTCTTCCACAAGCTATTCGTAAAATGCTGCCAGCCATCATTTCTCAGTTTGTTACCGTGATTAAGGATACCAGCCTCCTCTACTCTGTTATCGCCCTACAAGAACTCTTTGGAGCCAGCCAAATTCTCATGGGCCGTTATTTCGAACCAGAGCAAGTGTTCAGTCTGTATATCCTGATTGCCCTCATCTACTTCAGCTTTAACCTAGCAATTTCGAGCCTGTCTCATATGCTAGCAAAACGTTGGCAACAAGCCGCAGAATAAACAGCCACTCTCCAGTTCAATTGGAGAGTTTTTTAATGATAGCAGATATTTATAGACATCAATTTGACACCATACTTTTTCTATGATAAAATGTAACAAATTCGTTTACAACAAATCAAATCTAAATGAAATGGAATTTTCTATGAAATCAATCAAAGGATTACTCTTTATCATAGCTAGTTTTATCTTGACTATTTTGACTTGGATGAACACTTCTCCCCAATTCATGATTCCAGGGCTAGCTTTAACAAGCCTATCTCTGACTTTTATCCTAGCCACTCGTCTCCCACTACTAGAAAGTTGGTTTCACGGTTTGGAGAAGGTCTACACCGTCCACAAATTCACAGCCCTTCTCTCCATCATCCTACTAATCTTTCATAATTTTAGTATGGGCGGTTTGTGGGGCTCTCGATTAGCTGCTCAGTTTGGCAACCTTGCCATCTATATCTTTGTCAGCATCATCCTTGTCGCCTATTTAGGCAAATACATCCAATACGAAGCTTGGCGATGGATTCACCGCCTGGTTTACCTAGCTTATATTTTTGGACTCTTTCACGTCTACATGATGATGGGCAATCGTCTCCTTACATTTAATCTTCTAAGTTTTCTTGTTAGTAGCTATGCCCTTTTAGGCTTGCTAGCTGGTTTTTATATCATTTTTCTATATCAAAAGATTGGCTTCCCCTATCTAGGGAAAATTACCAACCTCAAACGCTTGAATCACGATACTAGGGAAATTCAAATCCATCTTAGCAGACCTTTCAACTATCAATCAGGACAATTTGCCTTCCTAAAGATTTTCCAAGAAGGTTTTGAAAGTGCTCCGCATCCCTTTTCTATCTCAGGAGGTCATGGTCAAACTCTTTACTTTACTGTCAAAAATTCAGGCGACCATACCAAGAATATCTATGACAATCTTCAAGTCGGCAGCAAAGTAAGCGTAGACAGAGCTTACGGACACATGATTATAGAAGAAGGACGAGAAAATCAAGTTTGGATTGCTGGAGGTATTGGGATCACCCCCTTCATCTCTTACATCCGTGAACATCCTATTTTAGATAAACAGATTCACTTCTACTATAGCTTCCGTGGAGAGGAAAATGCAGTCTATCTAGATTTGCTTCGTGACTATGCTCAGAAAAGTCCTAATTTTGAACTCCATCTAGTAGACAGTACAAAAGATGGCTATCTTCATTTTGAACAAAAAGAAGTGCCCGAACATGTAAGCGTCTATATGTGTGGTCCTCTTTCTATGATGAATTCACTCGCTAAACAGATTAAGAAACAAAATCCAAAAGCAGAGCTTATTTACGAAGGATTCAAGTTCAAATAACCAACTACATTCTCCTGGAATTTCCCAGGAGTTTTTTCTACGCAAACACTCAAAAACACTGCCAGATTTCTCTAGCAGTGTTTTGAGTTTTATTTATCTTAGTAAATTGTTCTTTCAGTTTCTACATCGAAGAAGTGAGCTTTATTCAAGTCAAAGCCAAGTTCAACTGTTGCACCTGTTTGCAAGTAGTCACGAGCGTCAACTTTGGCAACGAATTCGTCTTTACCAACTTGGCAGTAAAGGTGAGATTCTGAACCAAGCAATTCAGATACAGAAATAGTCGCTTTTACAACTGATTCTGGGAATGTTTCAAGGAAAGCAGGTTCTGCATTCACATCTTCTGGACGAATACCGAAGATCAATTCTTTACCTTCATAGCCTTTTTCACGAAGTACTTTCAAAGCGCCTTCTGGAACTTTCAAACGGAAACCGTCTGAAATAATTTCGCTACCAACCAATTTCACATTGATGAAGTTCATTGCTGGACTTCCGATGAATCCTGCAACGAATTTGTTAACTGGGTTTTTGTAAACTTCTTGAGGAGAACCGATTTGTTCTACACGTCCGATAGTACCTGTACCAGCAGGGTTCTTAGTTGCTGACATGATAACGATACGATCTGCAAGTGTCATCGCTTCTGTTTGGTCGTGAGTTACGTAGATAGTTGTAGCCCCGATACGACGGTGGATTTTAGCGATTTCAGCACGCATTGATACACGGAGTTTTGCATCCAAGTTTGACAAAGGCTCGTCCATCAAGAATACTTTTGCGTCACGGACGATTGCACGACCCATGGCAACACGTTGACGTTGACCACCTGAAAGGTCAGCTGGTTTACGTTCCAAGAATTCTTTCAATCCAAGGATTTCAGCTGCTTCTTGCACACGTTTGTCGATGTCTTCCTTGCTGTATTTACGCAATTTCAAACCGAAAGCCATGTTGTCATAAACAGTCATGTGTGGGTAAAGAGCGTAGTTTTGGAATACCATGGCGATGTCGCGGTCTTTTGGAGCTACGTCGTTGACAACCACGCCATCGATAGATGCAGTTCCTTCTGTAATATCTTCAAGACCTGCAATCATACGAAGAGTAGTTGATTTACCACATCCTGAAGGACCTACGAAAACGATAAATTCTTTGTCTTTGATGTCCAAGTTGAAGTCTTCAACTGAGTAGTGTTCGCTGTTTGGATATTTTTTGTAAATGTTTTTAAGATTCAATTCTACCATGAGGTGAACTCCTTTTGTCTTTTGATAGTTTTATTATAGATGAAAACGCTTTACATTTCTATGGCAAGGTGACCAAAAAAATAAAAAAGTTCTGTGCAACTTGCACAAAACTTTAGAGAATATCTGGTAAAATCAATTGATAACACAAGGTCAGGTCGGTCAATTCCTTCAACTGAAGCCCTGTTAATTCTTCCCACTTATCAATCTTGTATTGGAGAGAATTACGATGCAGATAGAGTTGCTGGGCTGTTTTTGTTAGGACAGCACTGTTTTCCCAAAGGGAGAGAATGATTTCCTGAATCTGGTCTTGATCCAAAATCATCTGGTGTAGACATTCCTTGATTACTCTCAAATCTACAAGCCGTTCCCCCATACTCCAAAGATAGAGCTGAGAAAAGGTATGAACACCTTGGTGACCCTGACGCCACCAAGTCTTAAACAAATCCCTCTCCGCTTTAATCAAGTCTGATAGGGCTTGATGTCCCGTCTGAGACCAAACCTGGCCTAACATGATAGACAGACGCAATCCAAAGTCATACTCAACCGCTTCAATCGTATCACTTAAAATAGCTCGTACAGAAGTGTATTTATCTTGTTGAAGCACGAAAACATAGTCCTGAGCTCCGACTTGAAGCACCGCCTGACAGTTCGGAAAAAGAGTCCGCATCATATCTAGCCAAGAAGCTAGATTTTCCTGCTGAAAATAGGAAAGATGACAATAAACCAACTGAATCTTTTTAAAAGTTTGTGGTGCCTGTCCCTTGCTCTCCATCAGAAAAGAATACCAAGGATTGAGCGAACGAGCCTGCTCCTGCTGGGTCAAAAGGGCAACCAACTGCTTTTCACGCTCGCTGAGTCCAGCTTCCTCCAGCAAAATCCACTGCTGAGAAGCTAAAGGGAGAATGAGATAGCCCTCTTTCTCTACTGGTTGGTCTGAAATCTGAGCCTCAGGAAACCAGTCTTGTAGTTCTTTTACCATCATATCCTAGCCCTCCACTTTTTGGATGCACCACGAAATCAAGCTCTCAAGACGTTCCAGATTTTCAGTCATATGGAGATAGCCCATGACTGCTTCAAAACCTGTGGACATACGGTAAGTCACCACATCAGCATTTTTGGCCTTGGTATGACTATTGGTATTGCGGCCACGTTTGTAGATTGCTTCTTCTTTTTCCGTCAGTACTTGCTCCTCCAACATAAGGGAAATCAGGCGAGCCTGAGCTTTGGCTGACACATACTTGGTCGCTTCTTGGTGGAGTTTATTGGGTTTGGTCATACCTTTGAGGATGAGGTGACGGCGAATATACATAGAATACACCGCGTCCCCCTCAAAAGCTAACGCAATCCCATTAATGAGATTGACATCAATCACGTGTCCACCTCACTCCATCCTTGGTGTCAAGGAGTTTAATCCCTTGAGCAGCCAATTGGTCACGGATCTGGTCCGCTGTCGCAAAGTCACGATTGGCACGCGCTTCTTGACGTTTTTGAATCAAGGCTTCAATCTCTTCATCCAGCACTTCCTCAATAAAGACAATTCCAAAGACTTCCAACATATCTGCAAGAGCTTTCTTAACACTTGCATCATAGTTACCAGAGTTTATCCATTTGGCCATTTCAAAAACTACTGTGATACCGTTAGCAGAATTGAAATCTTCATCCATAGCCGCTACAAACTTATCTTTAAATGCTTGTAGCTCTTGAGCATCTACAGTTCCTGTAAATGGTTGCTCGTAAGTATTCTTTAGATACTTGAGATTGGTCTCGGCATCACGCACTGCTTTTTCCGTAAAGTTGATAGGCTTGCGGTAATGCTGTGTCGCAAAGAAGAAACGAAGTACTTGCCCATCAAGGGTTTTAAGGGCATCATGCACAGTGATAAAGTTCCCCAAGGACTTGGACATCTTGACATTATCGATGTTGACAAAGCCGTTGTGCATCCAGTAGTTGGCAAAGATCTTGCCTGTTTTGGCTTCTGACTGGGCAATTTCGTTGGTATGGTGAGGAAACTCTAGGTCGGCTCCACCACCGTGGATATCAATGGTATCACCTAAAATCTCTGTCGACATGACTGAACACTCGATGTGCCAGCCCGGACGACCAGGTCCCCAAGGACTATCCCAAGAAATCTCTCCTGGTTTGGCAGATTTCCATAAAGCAAAGTCTACAGGATTTTCCTTACGAGCCGTTTCTTCATCGGTACGACCTGAAGCACCCAGCTCCAAATCTTCCAGGGTTTTATTGGCCAACTTGGCATAGTTGTGAGATTTTTCCACACGGAAGTAAACATCTCCTTGACTCTCGTAAGCAAAGCCTTTTTCAATCAAATCTTCCACAAAGCGGATGATATACACCATAAACTCCACCACACGCGGATGGTGGGTCGCAGGTTTGACACCCAAGGCCGTCACATCCTCACGAAAGGCAGCGATGTACTTGTCAGCAACCTCCTGAGGCGTGATGCCTTCTTCCTTGGCACGATTGATAATCTTATCATCCACATCCGTAAAATTGGAAATATAGGCAACCTCGTACCCACGATACTCAAAATAGCGACGAATGGTATCAAAAGCCACTGTTGAGCGGGCATTCCCCACGTGGATATAGTTGTACACGGTTGGCCCACAAACATACATCTTGACTTTGCCGTCCTCAATCGGGACAAATTCTCGCAAATCACGAGACATGGTGTCGTAAATTTTAATCATGCGGTCCACTCCCTTCTCTATTTCTGACTTTTTCGGCTGAAAACCAGCTCTGCAAAAGGACCAAATTGTCTGAGGCTATCCAGTTGGTAAAAGCGCTGCCCTTCCTCTTGGGTAAAGAGGGGAACCCCCTTTCCTAGGATAAGGGGCGCTATCTGAATAATGAGGTGGTCGAAAAGATCTGCATCTAAGAGCGGTCCTACTAAGGAATTACCACCAATCACAAAGACATTTTTGCCTTTGTCAATCTGGTGAACAAAGTCCACCACATCCCCAGCTACTGGCTGGTAATTGCTGACAGGCAGGTGCCTATCATGCGTAAAGACATAGTTTTCCGTAGCTTGATAAAAACGTTCTACATCTTGCAAATCTTGGATTTCCTCAAAGGTCCGTTTGCCCATGATGGTGATATCCATTTGCCTGTAAAAGTCATCATAGCCTGTATCCTCTACAGAACCAAGCTGATGCAACCAGTCTATCCTGTGCTGGCTGTCTGCCAAGTAGCCATCCATGGTGACACAGCCGTAAAAATATACTGCCATTCTTGTAGTTTCCTTTCTAGTTCTGCTTCGCCTTCACTTAGCGGGATAGACCCAGATGATTGGACCTCAGTTAATCAAAGTATTCAGCAAAATCCTTGCTGGACAAGAAAAATAAGCCAGACAACAGCAATTCTAATCTGCAGCAGAAAGATTCATTCTTAAACATTCAAGCACCTCTCCTGTCTACTTCCGGCTCAAGGTGTCATAGATTTTAATCATAAAATAATAGTCAGGAAAACCAAAATCCAAGAACAGTTAATTTCATCACTGACAGTTCAATTGAATTTCAGTCCGAATGTCTCTACACTTCGGAATCCCTTGCTCCTTTATCATTCAGATAAACCACCTGGGTCTGTTTGACAAAGCCAATTTTTTCATACAAGCACTTGGCACCTACATTGCTATCTTCCACTGCAATCTGAAATTCCTTGTCATTTTGTTCAATTAGTTGGTTGACAAGGGATTTTGCTAAGTAACTTCCATAGCCTTTCCCACGTTCAAGCTCAGCTATTGCTAAACCGTAGAAGTAATTCGTATTAGTCGATAAATCTACCGTGCAAGTTCCAATAACCTGACCGTTTTTTAATAAAATATATAGGCGACTTTCTGGATCCTTCAGAGCTTCAGCGACATATCTATTCACAACTTCTCTAGATTCATGTTCCTCTGAAAATGCCTGAAATTTTAACTGACTAATTTGCTCCTGATACGAACTATCTGCTAACAAAACTTCAAGATTGGAAACATTTGCTAACGGATAAGGTCTTCTATCCTTACCTAACCAGGTTTCTGTATACTCGTCCTCGACCAATCCCCAGTTACTGACAAAATCAGGATGGCGGTCTAGAAAAACACGCTCTGTCTGAAAAGTAACTGAACGAATAGGGAAAGAAGCCGTTTCTTTCTCAAAACTAGTAAACAATACATGTGCAATTCCCTGACGGCGATGAGCTGGATGAACCAGTATCGTCACTTCTACATCTTGATCATCTGCATAGACAGTTAATAGACCAACAAGTTCGCCTTTTTCATAATAAAGGAAAAAGGCGGGCATGTTTGGGTCAAAATTAAGCATGTTAGAGAGATAGGGATCACGATAGGTACCGTCATAATTTTGGCAACAGTTAATTAGTTTTTTCGCCTCAGATAACTCCTCTTGGCTTAACTTGTTTCTTGCTTGAATCATATAGGTATCCTCTACAAACCAGAAGATCTGTGACTGGCATCTTTAGCCTGCTCAAGTTTATTGACATAGTATTCCCGTTTCACTTCAACTTCGTGAATGGTTGGTTCATCCTTTTGCCCATGCACTCGGACAATCTTAGCTGGAATTCCGACAACCGTCACATCACTCGGAACATCTGCTACAACAACTGCTGCAGCACCGACTTTGGCATTTTCACCGATTTCTACCGGTCCAATGACTTGAGCATGAGCAGAGATGAGAGCTCCCTTTCGCACGGTCGGATGGCGTTTGCCAACATCCTTACCAGTTCCACCAAGAGTTACTCCGTGGTAAAGCATAACGCCTTTTTCAACAATCGCTGTCTCCCCAATCACCAGGCCAGATCCGTGGTCGATAAAGACACCTGAATCAATCTGGGCACCTGGATGAATCTCAATTTGAGTCCAGAAGCGCCAAAACTGACTGTGCATACGAGCCAGTAGTTTGAAGCCATGCTTCCAGAGAAAATGCGAGAGACGGTGGGCCGCCAAGGCCTTGACACCTGGATAAGTCAGCAAAACCTCCAAAGTGGTGCGGGCCGCTGGATCATTTTCTTTTACGATATCAATGGTTTCGCGCCACCATCCCATACATTTCTCCTTTTCTTATTCTGAATCTTTTGGTGTTTCTGTAAATTCTTTCTTAGGTTTGTGACCCTTGTGATGACGTGGACGGTGAGGACGCTCTGATTTTTCACCTTTTTCATCACGTTCAGGTTTTGGAGGACGAGGAAGAAGAGCTTTCATAGAAGCATCCACACGTCCTTTTTCATCAATCTTGATAACCTTAACATCAACTTCATCCCCGATTGCTACCAAGTCTTCGACATTGTTGGTACGCGTCCAAGCCATTTCAGAGATATGAACAAGGGCATCCGTCTTGTCAAAGAGGTTAACAAAGGCACCAAATTTCTCGATACGAACAACCTTAGCACGGTAAACTTCATCCACTTTGGCTTCACGAACCAAACCAGCAATGATTTCTTTGGCACGGTTAATAGCATCTTGGTCACTAGAGTAGATAGACACATTTCCTTCTTCATCGATATCAATCTTAACGCCTGTTTCAGCGATAATCTTATCGATGGTTTCTCCACCTTTACCGATGACAATCTTAATCTTGTCCACATCAATCTTAATAGTATCAATTTTCGGAGCAGTTGGAGCCAATTCTGGACGAACTTCTGGAATGGTTGCTTCAATCACATCAAGGATTTCAAAACGCGCTTTCTTGGCTTGGGCAAGAGCCTCAGTCAAGATTTCTGCAGTGATCCCTTGAATCTTAATATCCATTTGAAGGGCTGTAATCCCATCACGAGTACCTGCAACCTTAAAGTCCATATCTCCAAAGTGGTCCTCCAAACCTTGGATATCTGTCAAGACTGTGTAGTTATTTCCATCTGAGATAAGTCCCATGGCAATACCAGCTACTGGCGCCTTGATTGGCACCCCACCAGCCATAAGGGCAAGAGTTCCAGCACAGATAGAAGCCTGAGATGAAGAACCATTTGATTCCAAGACTTCTGCTACCAAACGGATAGCGTATGGGAATTCTTCCAAGCTTGGCAAGACTTGAGCAAGGGCACGCTCACCAAGAGCACCGTGACCGATTTCACGACGACCAGGTGCACCATAACGACCAGTTTCCCCAACAGAGTATTGTGGGAAGTTATAGTGGTGCATAAAGCGTTTCTTGTACTCTGGATCCAAACCATCAATGATTTGAGTTTCTCCCATCGGAGCCAAGGTCAAGACTGAAAGGGCTTGAGTTTGCCCACGAGTGAAGAGACCTGAACCATGTACACGAGGAAGGAAGTCAACAACCGCATCCAAAGGACGGATTTCATCGACCTTACGACCATCAGGACGTACCTTGTCTTCTGTGATCAAACGACGCACTTCTGCGTGTTCCATTTGTTCCAAGATTTCAGCCACATCACGCATGATACGGTCAAATTCTTCGTGGTCCGCATATTTTTCTTCGTAAACAGCAGTTACTTGGTCCTTAACTGCTTGAGTTGCGGCTTCACGGGCCAATTTTTCTTCTACTTGGACCGCTTTTTGGAGATCGCTGTTGTATGCTGCGATAATTTCAGCCTGCAATTCAGCGTCCACACGAAGCAATTCTACTTCTGCTTTTTCTTTACCAACTGCTGCAACGATTTCTTCTTGGAAGGCAATCAATTCTTTAACTGCTTCGTGCCCTTTAAGGAGAGCTTCCAGCATGATTTCTTCTGACAATTCTTTAGCACCAGACTCTACCATGTTGATGGCGTGCTTGGTACCAGCTACTGTCAATTCAAGAAGAGAATGCTCTGCCTGTTCTTGCGTAGGGTTGATGATGATTTGACCATTCACATAACCCACTTGGACACCAGCGATTGGACCATCAAATGGAATATCTGAAATGGAAAGTGCCAATGATGAACCAAACATAGCTGCCATTGGTGCAGAAGCATTTTCATCATAAGAAAGCACGGTGTTGATGACTTGGACTTCGTTACGGAAACCTTCCGCAAACATAGGACGGATTGGACGGTCAATCAAACGCGCTGTCAAAGTCGCATCTGTTGAAGGACGTCCTTCACGTTTCATAAAGCCACCAGGAAACTTCCCAGCTGCATACATTTTTTCTTCGTAGTTGACTTGAAGCGGGAAGAAATCCCCAGTTGCCATTTTTTTAGACATCACGGCCGCAGTCAAGACAGTTGACTCACCATAACGCACGACAACAGAGCCATTTGCTTGCTTAGCAACCTGACCAGTCTCTACAATTAACTCACGACCCGCAAAAGTCGTTTGAAACACTTGTTTTGTCATTTTAATCCCCTTTGGATTGATAATATTATACGTCTTGCCTACAAAGATCAAGATACCAAGGACGTCAAAAGCAAAGTAAAAATAGGAAACTGACGAAGTCTTCGATGAATACAAGACAGTTTATCTGTTTTACACAGAGTTGTAGGCATGTTCAGCTTTCAAGATACAAATCATTAGAAAGGTTTGATGCTAAAGCATCTAATCCTTTCACGCTAACCGCTATTAGGCGATTAGCTAAATGCTTTACTAACTCTCACGTCAAATAACATCGATTTGACTCGTTCGTGTCGCTCAAACTAAATACTGAAAAGAACAAATTATTAAAAAATTTCTGTCATAAAATTGAGAATCGACAAAGCCTTTGAAACTTAAATACCCTCATCTTTGTATCAAGTACGTACAGAGTCTATTTTATCATATTTTTCTTAAAAAGTGCGGTCTGTACCATTAAAAAGGAACCATTCCCCTCACTTGAGAAGAATGGTTTGCTTTTTATTATCCTAGAGACTGATGATTAAACAAGGCATGAGTTGCTTGGTGGATGTATTTTGCTGTATCCGCATTGTTCATGGTGTAGAGATGCACACCTGCAACATCCTGAGTTACCAAGTCCACGATTTGGTCCACTGCATAGGCAAGTCCTGCTACTCTGAGCGACTCAGGGTCATGATCATACTTGTCTAAGATGGCTTTAAATTTGCGTGGAAGATGGATATTCTCACAAGTCTTCAAGAGGCGGAGAGCCTGATTTCGATTCAGAATTGGCATAATCCCTGCATGAATGGGAACATCAATCCCAGCTAAGATACACTTGTCTTGGAAATCATAGAAGCGCTCATTGTCAAAGAAAAGCTGAGTTACAAGGCTCGAGCAGCCTGCATCCACTTTCTTCTTGAGATTTTGGATATCTGAAATCTGATTTGGCGAATCTGGATGCCCTTCTGGATAGCAAGCTCCAATAATATCAAAGTGAGGGGCTTGTTCCTTAATGAACTCAATCAAGTCGGTTGCGTAGCGAAAATCTTTCTGTGGCTCTACATCTGGAATGATATCCCCACGAAGAGCCAAGATTTTCTGCACCCCAACCTTGTCCAAGTCAGCAATGGTTTCAGCAACCTTGTCCTTGGTCAAATAGATGGCTGGCAAGTGAGCAATAGTCGGAATCGCTAAGTCATTTTGGATAAAGTCGGCCAAACGGACCGTCGTTTCCTTGATATTAAATTTATTATTGCTGGCAGTCACACTGATAAAGTGGGGAGCCAACTCCTGCATATCTTGAAGAGCAGAAATAATGTTATCATTACCCACTGCTGGGTTTGGAGGGAACACTTCAAATGAGAGTGACGGTGTTTGGCGTGACATAGTCTTATCCTTTTCTAGTTGATTTTTTTCGTTAGCTGGATTCCTAGAATCCAAGTGAAACAGGTAGATTGACCAAACAGCGCTTCTTGAGAAATCCTATCTTACAATTTCTCACGCGCAGCTTTAGCTGCTTCAACAAGGCGGATCAAGCTTTCTTTTGTTTCTGGAATACCACGTGTTTTCAAACCACAGTCTGGGTTAATCCAAACTTTCTTGCTTGGCACTTTAGCAAGGATGGCTTCGATTGTATTGTCGATTTCGCCTTCATTAGGCACACGAGGTGAGTGGATATCGTAAACCCCAGGTCCCACTTCTGTTTGGAAGTTTTTCGCTTTGAGTTCGTCCAAGATTTCAAGGTTTGAACGGCTAGCTTCAAAGGAAATAACATCTGCATCCATGTTGTCGATAGCTGGGATGATATCTGTAAATTCTGAATAACACATGTGAGTGTGGATTTGTGTGTCTGGCGCTACTGTTGAGTGTACCAAGCGGAAGGCAGGAATTGCCCAGTCAAGGTAGTCTTCGTACCAGTCGCTACGACGAAGTGGCAATTTTTCACGAAGAGCAGCCTCGTCGATTTGGATGATTTTCACACCAGCAGCTTCAAGGTCAAGCACTTCATCCTTGATAGCAAGGGCGATTTGAAGAGTAGAATCCTTGATAGAGATGTCTTCACGTGGGAATGACCAGTTGAGGATGGTAACAGGTCCAGTCAACATCCCTTTAACAGGTTTGTTTGTACGGCTTTGTGCATAGCTAGACCATTTAACAGTAATAGGATTAAGACGAGTGACATCACCCCAAATGATTGGTGGTTTCACCCCACGCATACCGTATGACTGTACCCAACCATTTTTAGAGAAGAGGTAACCTGACAAGTTTTGACCGAAATACTCAACCATGTCATTACGCTCAAACTCACCATGAACAAGGACATCAAAGTCGATATCTTCTTGCCATTTGATCCATTCGTCAATTGTTTCAGCAAGGAAAGCGTCGTACTCTTCTTGAGACAATTCACCTTTACGGTAAGCCAAACGTTTGGCACGAACTTCTTTAGTTTGAGGGAATGAACCGATAGTTGTTGTTGGAAGAGCTGGAAGTTTGAAAGCTTCTTCTTGGATAGCTTCACGTTCTGCAAAGGCTGGCAAACGAGTGTAGTCAGCGTCCGTCAATCCAGCGATACGCGCACGAAGTTCTGCATTTTCACCCACACGCTCAGTCGCAAAGAGTGCTTTGTTGGCTGCAAGTGCTTCTTCACCTTGACCATTGCGGATAGCATCCAAATCACGAATCTCATCCAATTTTTCAACTGCAAAGGCAAAGTGGTTCAAGATAGCTGGTTCAAATTCTTCATTAGCTGTTGTAAATGGCACATGAAGAAGTGAGCATGAGCTTGTCAAGACAATGTTTTCAGCTGGAATTTGCTCAAGAACAGCCAAGCTCTTTTCGTAATTGTTGCGCCAGATGTTTTTACCATTGACAATACCTGCATAAAGAGTCTTGTCAGCTGGGAAACCACCTTTAACCAATTCAAGAGTTTTCTTACCTTCAACGAAGTCAAGACCGATAGCATCTACTGGCAAGTTTACAAGGTCAGCGTAGACATCACGAACGTCTCCGAAGTAAGTTTGAAGCAAGACTTCAAGACCTTTTTTGTCAGCCAAAAGTTTGTTGTAGAGGTTCAAGAAGAGAGCTTTTTCTTCAGCTGTCAAGTCTTTGACAAGAGCCGCTTCGTCCAATTGAATACGAGTTGCACCAAATTCAGCCAATTTTGCAAAAACATCTTGGTAAGCAGCCACTAAGCTGTCTACGAAGTCTTCTGCTTTCACGCCTTCTTCAAAGTCTGACAATTGAAGGAAAGTGAATGGACCTACAAGAACAGGACGAGTGTTCAATCCAAGTTCTTTTGCTTCTTGGAACTCATCGAAAATCTTGTGTCCAGCCAATTTTACTTGAGTGTCTTTTTCAAATTTAGGAACGATATAGTGGTAGTTAGTGTTGAACCATTTCTTCATTGGAAGGGCGCGAACATCCCCTTTTTCTCCTTGGTAACCACGTCCCAAAGCGAAGTAACGCTCAAGATCAGACAAGTCCAAATTTTGAACTGAAGCAGGTACCACGTTGAAAAGGAAGGCTGCATCTAGGAAGTTGTCATAGTGAGAAAAGTCATTTGATGGGATTTCAGTGATGCCTTTTTCTTTTACAATGTTCCAGTGTTTAGCACGCAAGTCTTTTGCTGCTGCCAAGAGTTCTTCTTCTGAGATTTCTTTTCTAAAGTATTTTTCAGTTGTAAATTTTAATTCGCGGAATTCGCCCAAACGAGGGAAACCGATGATTGTAGTTGACATGATGTGTCCTCCAAAATTTGTTGTTGAAACTATCTTAACAGAAAAGAAAGCGTCTGTATAATTGTAAAAAATTAGGCTTTGATATAGTTTGAAACTATATCTCTGTTTTAGACAAAAGAAAAAGACTTGAGACAAATGCCTCAAATCCTTTGTGTAGCTTGTTTTATAGCTTTATTCCAGTTAGACGATTCAAACGCGTTATTAGTAATTCTTATAAGTGACTATGACTTGTTATTAGAAAAGACTATAATACTCTTCGAAAATCAAATTCAAACCGCGTCAACGTCGCCTTGCCGTACTCAAGTACAGCCTGCGGCTAGTTTCCTAGTTTGCTCTTTGATTTTCATTGAGTATGAGTCTACTCTAATCAACTCTTTTCCTGTTCGAGTGGGACAACTACTAGTGTCTTTCCTAAACTGGCTAAGACTTTTAAGACTGTATCCAACTGAGGGCTAGTCTTGCCTGTTTCCATCCTAGCTATGACAGGCTGGCTCACTCCACTAAGTTCTTCTAACTTTTTCTGACTGATTCCTTGTTCGTGTCTGGCCTCAATCAACTCACTCATGATAGCCACTCGCATATCACTTTCAAGAATTTCCTCCTTGGTAAAAAGGTCAGAGCGGACATCCTTCCAGTTACTTCCAATAGCACTATTCTTCATCACTTAACCCTCTTTCTTTTAAGTCCTTCAGTTCACGCTTGGCTTTTTTAAAATTATAACTTAAAAGTTATTAAAAGTAAATCTGAACACTCATAAAAAGAAGACCTTAGAAAAACTCTAAAGGTCTCATCTTTATTATTCGAAAAAATTACGAAAAGAGTTATAAAATGCTGATAATCCTTACGTTTACTTCAGCTCAATCCCCTTCTCTCGGAGATTAGCCAGACACTCCTCATAGTAGGCATCGTCATGTTCGCTATATATTGGACTAGTCAACTTCTCCTCTGCTAAATCTTCATAGAGAGGGCAAGTCTTGCCACGGTAGTTCTTGTCCAGCCACTCTAGACTGACATTGTAGTCACGGTCAGCCATCTCCTCCATGATCAAACGATGATAGGCATAGAGACGATAAGGTGAGTGGGTAAAGACATAGTCAACCGTCGCATGCTTTCTGCCCCAGCCATTGCCACGCAGGGCGCAGCACTCTCGATGTTGCCCCAAAAGTTGAGGACGAGGAAGCTGTGAAATCAAAGCCTCATGCCAAAGTCTCATGACAATCTCCTTTCAATAAAGTCGAATGTTGCAAGTAGGTATTTGGATATCGTTCAAGCAAGTCTCGAGTCTTAGTGATCAAGTCTTCCTTAGAAGCCTGACCAAAGCGATAGCGATCCAGCAAGAGCATGTAGTCCTTGCGCTCAGCATCTGTCGCTTTCTTTTTAAAATAGCCCCAAATATGCTGAAAGGCATTGCAGACCTGACCCCTATGTTCTGGGATTTGACAGGCACGGTCAATCATCTCTTGTACCTGACTCACCTCCACCTCTTCATCCTTGAGATACTGACGAACCTCACTGTAAATATTGCTAGAATGGCTCAAAACGAGGTATTTATTTCTAGCCCAGAGTTGCTGGCAAAGGGCACGTTGGTTGTTATTTTCCATATTTCTCCTTACTTTCTACTAGTTCCCTGGAAATATGGAAACAAAGTTATATCTTAAAAATGAGCGGAATATGAGCGAAAAAAGAAATAATAATTACTAACCGTGTGAAACTTTTTTCATCTTCTACAACTTTCCATAGATTCAAGAAACAAAGTAATAATTTTCTTTTAGTTCTCGGAAACGGTCAAAACCGAGAATACCCTCATTTTGTAATCTGCCTAAAACGACGCTTGGATGAATATCTATCTCCTCAGAAAAGCGAAGAATGTCTGACTTATCAAAGTTTCCTTTTTTGACAAAAGTCTGGTAATCTTCTGGACTAATCAAGAAATCTTTTGCAAACTGGTCTGCCTGTTCCTCAGAACGACGGTAAGATTCGCTATTTCCATCATCAGATGAAAAATCATTCTCTAGAATATGTCCTATCTCATGAAAAAGTGAGAACCAGAAAATATCGGATGCTTTGTTTCGATCTGTGAGTAAAAGCAAGGCACTGCCATTACTAAATTTTTTAGTCGCTCCATTCAGATTGGCATTTGGTAAGGCAGGTAGACCGACTAGGACAACCCCACACTCTAACAAAATATCAGACAAGCGTTGAGGAAATTCTTCTGGGTCTTGTCTGGTCAACTTTCTCAAAGCAGGTAAGCTTCTCTCAAGCTTTCTACGATTGAGCTTAGTGCTCGTTATATCACGTGCTTTTTTAGACGCCAACTCCAACATAATATTGGAGTTCACTATACTTTTAGTCGTGAACTTACGCGTATTTCGATAGCTGACTAGATGATTAAAAGATGTAAGATTTTCTAAACTTGCCACACCTAGAATCTTGCGAAGCTCGACAATCTTTTCCTTCAAACTATAGCGTTTGTCTGGAACGTAGCCTTCTTCCTTAAAATACTTGAAATCAATCAGCTCACAGATTTCTTTCTCGCTACCTTCTTCAAGCTCTCTTTCCTCTGCAATCTCAGCTACTTTTACATCATAAGCGTTTTGAAGATTGAGCCAGGTTTGCATGGAAACTCCGCTTAGCTTGGCTAACTTATGAGCCGTTTCTTTACTGATGGACTCCTCAGCATTGACGAGCTTGCTGACAGTCTTTGCTGAAACCCCCAAACGCTCCGCAAATTCCTTCTGCGTTACGTTATAATCTTCGATTAACTCACTGACATACTGACCTGGATGAAAAGCAATCAGGTCTTTGTATTCAACAATTTTATTACTCATAGTGATTGCTGACCTCCTCTATTTTTAGGATTTCAATTTCAATAGGACTAGGAAATACCTTTTCTAGATCCTCCTCACGAAAACCCACAATCAAGCGATAGGAACTCCTTCGACCATCTATATCTAAAGCAAACTGCCCCTGTCTCTTTCCCTTGAGTTGGTGAAAGTGATGTTTAGGAAAAGCGGTCACACTGGCCAAAGAATCCGCCGCTTCCAAAAAGTTGATCAAGAGATGCAACTTTACAGCAACCTTATCCGAAAAATCCTTTTTCGCTCTCCTCAGCTCTGTGCACTGCTTTTCAACAGTTTTATTTGTATAGATAAGCTTCATATGTCCCTTTCTGTTCATTTTAAATTACCATTTAGGTAATTTAATTATAACATCTTTAGAAAATAAAAACCAGCCAAAAGTTAACTTGACTGGGATTTCAAATCTGATAGATGTATCTAACTATTTCCCCATCACCCTTTAAACTCTTTCAAAAACTCTTCGAGTTCAGCATCGGATTCTGGTGTGGTTCCGTAGAGTTGACCGAGCATTTCAAGCAAAGAAGCGGTTTGGTTTTGGATTGCTTGATTGGTCGTGTTAATCTTGCTGACGATATCTGTTAGTGGTTCGACTTCTTCTTCCTCGAAGGTATCTACGTAACGAGGGATATTGAGGTTATAGTCATTTTCAACGATTTCTTCATAACTTGCCAGATGGGCAAACTTATCAATCTCCTCATGTGACTTGTAGGCTCCCAGAATCTTCTCGATATGAATATCCGTCATGATATTCTGGTTTTTCCCCTTATCAAACTCCTTAGAAGCATCGATAAAGTAGACATCACGATTGGTACGATTCTTTTTGAGAATGATAACCGTGGTCGGAATGCTGGTATTAAAGAAGATATTGGCAGGAAGACCAATAACCGTGTCAATAGCCCCTTCTTCTAACAAGGCCTTACGAATGGTTCCCTCCGCATTTCCTCGGAAAAGAACACCGTGGGGAAGGACGATAGCCATAATTCCATTATCCTGCTTGAGATGGTAGTAACCATGCAAGAGAAAGGCAAAGTCAGCCTTGGACTGGGGCGCTAGTTTCCCAAAAGGAGAGAAACGAGGATCCGCCATAAAGCCAGAGCTAGCAGACCACTTGGCAGAGTAGGGTGGGTTCATGAGAACCCCGTCAAAGTTGGTCGGCTCTTGAGTCGGCCAGTCTTCGTCTAGTGTATCGGCATTGTGGAGAAATTGATTCTCAACAGGAACACCGTGTAGAATCATGTTCATCCGAGCCAAGTTATAGGTCGAAGTATTGAGTTCCTGACCAAAGTAGACCACTGTCTGCGGTTTATGAGAGTATTTCTTGGCATTGAGCAAGAGAGAGCCAGACCCCATAGTCGCATCATAGATGGTAAAGCCTAGCTGGTCCTCACGATCCAAAAAGGCAATCTGAGTCATGAGTTTGGCAACAGGCTGAGGCGTATAGAACTCACCAGCCTTCTTACCCGAGTCAGTCGCAAACTGACCAATCAGATACTCATAAGCATCCCCCAGCATATCACCCGCATGACCAGCCACATCCAGCACAGCCAACTCCTTCATGACCGCCGCCACCGTTTGGTTTTGCTTTTGCGGAGTCGCCCCTAGCTTTTTGGAATAGAGGTCAATATCTTCAAAGAGATTTTCATAGAGTTCATCACTCTGCTCGATATCACGAAAACCTTGAGCCAAATCTTCCAGCTGGAAAGTTCCCTCATTGACACGTGCTACAAGAGCCGTAAAAGTCAACTCAGGCTTGATACTATAGTTGAGTTCGTCCTTCATGACTGCAAGAAGATCCTCGTGGGTATCCGCATCCTCATAGTAGTTACGATAAACCTCAAGGGCAGCCTCTAGACTCTCACTCCCCTCCTCCATAGTCTCCGCCACAAAAAAGAGCATCTTATCTGACAGATACTTGTAAAAGACCATACCCAAGAGATAGGACTTGTAGTCATTAGCATCCATCTTAGAGCGGAGAACATCCGCTGAGTTCCACAGGGCTTGGTAGAGCGACTGGGAAGTTTGTGTTGTTTCCATAGTGTTTCTTTCTAAAGTTTTAATTAATCATGATTTATTTAGTTTATCAATCTTTTCTTCAAATACAAATCCATTTGACTTCATTTGATTTAATCTTTCCCGAATATTTAAAATTACTGTCTTTTCATAGCTAACGTAGTCATGTGGTGGAGCAAACATATATCTTCCTGTCCAAAGAATATATTTCTTATTTTCAGGAATAATATCAAATCCATCAAAGCCATATTCATTCGATAGAATAGACTGAAATATCCAGAATGATAGAAACTCTACATCGTTGAGATGATTTATAGAATTCCATATACTGCTATCCCAGTTATCAAATCTGCTAAATTTTTCTACTGAAGCTAAATAAGTCAACAGAAGAAAATCTTTTCTACGATACTTTGTAAAGGTTTGACAACCAATATCCAAATCATGAAAATAGCATCCTAAATCATGGAAGCTCAATACTCTATGCTTTTCTAAAAAATATATAATCTCAGATCGATCTAAACCTGCAGGTTTTAAAATATTTTCCCACATTTCAACAATTTTAGAAATCACATCTTTTGTTAGGGGATAATTTCTTTCATACGGAGGCACTATCTCATTATACTTTTCTTGTACAATAAGAGTCATAGAGGGACTATTTTTAAACTTCATAGATTCATTAATAACAATATTTAGTAAACTTTTTTTCTGAATATCAGAAAAATCTGCAAATTGATTATTCAAATATTGATAAAAATCAGTTTTTTGATCCGAATCTATTAACTCTTGTATAAATTTATCTGACTGTTCCACGAATAAGGTATCTAATTCATCTTTTGTACGATTCATAGGCACTTCATAAAGAAAATATTCTATACTATTCTTATTAAAACTTAGTGGATATTGCTCATTATCAACTTTTTGGATTTCAGATAACAGCTCTTTTATTGTGTGGCCTTTACGGAGAAAATCTTCTAGCTTTGTTTTCTCATTCTCTTCTATAACTATTTGTATATTGTTGAGCATTTTCTTATAGAGTTCTGGATAAAATAAGTAAGCATAGATAATTAACAACTGTTGTTCCACTTGAACACGACCAAATTTCCTTCTTGTAAAAAATTCTTTATTTACATAATCATTAAAATGTTCCCTATCACGTAAATTTCTCTGGTCACTTTTAACTCTTTTTTTAAAACTCTCTGATAAATAAACGCCAAACTTTTTTTCTAATAAATGAAAATAACTATCCCAAATATTTGAAGAATGTAGTACAAAAGGTAACTCAACTTGTCTATCAATTATCTTTGATAGATAGTTATCCCCTCTCTTATAAAGTAGTGTCATATCACCAACAAAAATAATAGGTAGCTTTCCATTTATCAAACTAAAAAGTTTATAACAGTCTTCTTGTTGCTTTTCCAGCATTCTATCAAAATCATCAATAACTAAAATCTTAGAAAATTTATGTAGTCTAGTTAATAAGAAGCTATACAACTCATCAGATTTATATTTAAAAACATTCCAAACTGCAACTCCTAAAGATACCAATCCTCCAATTTTCAGAATCACTGATTTCTCAGAACCAAAATACTCACCCAATCCTAAATCCACAACATTAGTCATCAAAATAGAAACCATTACTAGGACAACAATACTTAACCTCATCAAAACTAAGTAAAAAAATGGGTGGAGTTTTGAAAATGTTACTTCAATCATTGAACGATTATCTGTTAATCTCCAAAAATCCATAGTAATTAGTTTTATCTTTTTATTCTTATTTACATCCTGTAAAAATGTTGATTTCCCTGAGCCCCAGTTTCCATTAAGAAAATATGTTTTATCTTCTTGCAGTAGTTCAGCAAAATTTTTTGCTGCTGTTGAGGTATCGATTTTCTCTAGTTTTATATAATTCTTTTCCATTTTGATTTACCTAAATAAACATATCCTGCAAGAGTTTCTTTTTCAGAGTCTCAAGCTGAGTAATTTTTTCTTGGTAAGAGTTGATGAGGTTATCGAGATTTGAGAAATATGAGCCGATGGCTTGTTGTTCTTGAATATTAGAAGGTACTAATACTTTAATCTTAGAAAACTCTTTTTTTGTAATATGAGGTTGTGCAGAACCAACTTGATTTACTTTCATAAAATTACTAATCAAGTTTCCGCGTAAAACAGCTAAAATATATTCTGGATCTATTTTATCACCTAGTAAAGGTCTTAAAATCAGCATAGCTGAATTTATCCTAACGGAACTATATCTTTTTTGGATATTTTCATCATAATATGCTACATTTCCAAGGGTTCCTCTACTAGTTAGAATAAAGTCTCCTGAGATTAACTTACCGTTTCTTAATTCTTTATCTTTCTCTTCTGAAATAAATTTTGTTGTACTAAAATCTAATCCTGTCTTTTTTACATTCCTAGTGTCCAAGAATAAGGTATGCCCAAAACTAGAGAAGTCACTTTCTCCTGGATAACTTTTACCTCTATCTCCATCTATTATTTGGAAAATATCTGCCATCTTTACGCATTCCCACTCACCTTCAAATCCATCCAAACGAATCTTAGGAACAGTATCTCCAGCTTTAGGAAACATCTTAGAGAGCATAGTCGCCTTGAGAGATTGGTAGTTGGCAAGATTGTCCTTGTAGCTATCTAGAAGGTCGTCGAGGGTGCGGAAGAGGGAGCCGATGGCGGATTGTTCTTCATATGAGGGATAATATAACTTAACCGCCTTCAAGTCAGAATTATGTAAATGAACAACTGATTTACCTTGTGCACGTTTAGATAATTCTCTCTGTTGTGAACCATTTGATAGTGTGATTGCAATAAATGAAGGATCTAGATTCTCATGAGGTTTTACAATATTTATATCTCCTCCTAAAATCACCCCTCCATCAGTAACACATGATGCTCTAGAAATCTCAGCTGCACTTTCTCCAGAAGCTGGAATAATTACCTCTCCTCCTTCACTTATAACTGAATTCTTCTCCATGTTAGCATAGGTATCAATATTGCTAATTACAGACTCATACTTTGTATAAAGACGACCATACAAAATGATTGGAGTTCCCTGAGGTTGTATAGCTTTCTTAGAGTATCCTCTCCCCTTTGAGAATTCTGCAACTTCTGACAATTGATTTTGAAACCAAGGTTCTGAAAATGCTCTAAATCTTACTATCGGTATTTTTTCTTTTCGAGTCGACATATACTCTCCTTCTATTTACGTCCAGAAATTTGCTTTTTACAGTTATCAAATCTGCATCATCCTTTGTCATCATCCCTAATAACTTTAAATTTCAAATCGGATTCTTCATATTTTTGCTTTAAAATTTTCTCAGCCATTTTCTCTGGAGAAACTAACCTAAATGTAGTTTCGGTTATATACTTTGTTAAATAAGTCCTTAACTCATCACATTTTTCAGTTAGTTGAGATTTTTTCATAAAATCTTCAGCTACTTTTTTATAATCTTCAAAATTCTTCACTCGATTTATTTTTTTGTGATAGTCTACAAATATTGCAACTTCCTTACGAACCTCTTCTTTTAACCTAGATAATTCGATATCATCTTGTATAACCAGAGTTAGCAATAATAAATCTCTTAATTTTATAATTGAATTATATTTAGGAAGCAAATAATCTGAATATAATAAAGGAAAAATTTTTTCAAACTCAATATCTTCATCTGATTCTACTTCTTTAGAGATCATCTTTACGAATTCAAATATTGCATCTGCAAATAAATTTTTAGCAATTCTTAAATCGCTCAATATCTCATATGAACGCTCTGCTCGCTCAATTGTATATTGTAAGAAAATACGTTCTCTTTCGTTCTCTTCTTGTTTTTCAAAAAATTCTCGTTGTAACTTATGTTCATCTTGTAGCTGTTTAAGTTGCTGCTTATTTTGAAGCTTTGCAACATACACTGCTACACCAGCACCTAGTAAAGCCCCTATCATAGAACTAATAAACTGAGAATTAAGAAATGTAATTATAAAATCCATTGATTGTAATTCCCCCTAAATATAAAGTATTAATAATAATATTATTGCAAGTTACATACTATTCAAATATTATTTAATCCAAAAGAACTTCTCTCATCCCATCAATATCATCACTTTTAACGAAGACTACATTTTTATTACCAGTTAATTCTACAAGTTTATCTTTTCCTAGTATGATAGCTAAATTCTTAACAATAGACCGTTTAGCAGGCTCATTATAGTATGTAAAAATAAATCGATAATTGTAAGTATAGTGACTTGTTAAAGTAAAACAATTTTGAAAAATTTCCTTGTCTAGTGGGTCAACTGAATGTCCAAAAACAATAATATTTTTTTTCTTTAATCCGCCGTATAAATCTTCCGCACGTCTTGGCTTAAGAAAGTCTAAATATTCACTACCAGTTTCTTTTACAATTCTTTGATAATATTTTTGATAAGGTATCAAGCTGCTATTAACATCAATTTCTTTATCTTCTATTCCGAAAACCATTGTATTAATTTCCGATTTTTGTCTACTTAAATCAATTTCACCATGTATAAAATGTGTCTTTTCTAAAGAAATATTATAAAGTTTATTTGGTGTGTGTGTATAATTGAAACTAATTACATAAGACTCTGAAATATCAGTTATAGCATCCAATGCAGTTTCTACTGGGGATATTTGATTAATTTCAAAATCTATGTAATCTCTATAAGATAAATAAATCTCTAAAAGATTTGTCAATAACTCTAAATGATTAATAAAAAACTCATTTAATTTCGATATTGCTATTCTTCTTTCTAGTGTATCCCAACCAAAAATAGTGAACTTTTCATAAAATATTTCAGCCACAAACATTTTTGACGCAAAATTTTCTTGAGAAACTATTTCTTCACGAAACTTATCAACATAAACTACTCTTAAGGCATTTTTACCACTAAGATATATCGAATCAGGGTTCAATCTATAAAAATCGATTGCTTCAGCAAGTTGTGAAATCATTCTTTCCAGATTTGACCAATTTTCTCCAAGAATAGATTTATTCTCGTTTATAAACCTAAGGAATAAATTATCTTTATATTTTTCAATATCAATATTATTACTATTAAGAAATAACTGCAGATCGTCTTCTTTTTCTAAAAATAAATTGCTAGCAAATTCTACGAAATCACTATAACTCGTTTTTCGTCCCATGGACAAATCAAATCCATTTCCTAAAATTAATATTGTATCTGCCATTTTTCCTCCAAAGTTTTACTATCTTCCAACCCTCAACGGCTCAATGACTTCCTCTACCAGCTGGGTATAGGCTTCCTTAATTTGTTTTTTATAGAGGAGAGGATTGAGGGCATCCGCCACCTCTAGTTTATAGTCCTGATAGCGCTGGCTCTTGGTCAGCTGGCTTTCTCCTAGTTGTTTTTTAGCTCCCTTACGGTAATGTTCGACATAGTAACGGAGTTCATCTTCGCCGACATACCATCGTTTGCTAAAGACTTGGATGTGTTGCTGGATGACAGCCTCAATCATCTGATCCAAGATATTTGCGATAGACTGACCACGATAGCTTTCTGGATGTTCTTGAACTTCTCTCCACAGTTCAGTGATGATCTGAGCAAGATTTGGATTGGTCTTCTCAAGACTCTGAATATAGTTATCCACGGCTTCCCTATCTTGAGTGCTTAGGTTCTTTTCTTGACTTTGACCTTGTTCAATCAGGCTTTGGATCAAGGTTAGAATATAGGCATAGTTGATTTCGTCTACTTGGATAGACTCCAGTTCATAGTGGATATCAAGTGGTTCACCATCGTCATCATTCTCTACTCGGCTTTTTAATTCTGCAAGAACATTTCGATAAAGTCCCAGATACCTTTCCAACTTTTCTCCATCAAGTCCCGTCTGACTGTAAAGTTCTTCCTCATCATACTCTTTGTACACTCGGATAGAGGCTAGGTATTTATCAAAGGCTTGATAGGTTTTAGCTAGTTTCCTCAACTCAGGCGTAGAGATTTGTTCGATTTGGAGTCCTTCCTCAGGATCATCGATGATGAGATTTTGGAAATCACTGCAACTCCTCAAGAAGTTTCTCTTTTCCTCTTCCCAACTCGGAGCTAGGACCTCGTTTTCTCCACCATTTGAGTAGAGCTTGAGGGCATTATCCACTGCTTCCTTAAAGGCTAGGGGCTTTTGAAAGGTGATGATATGACCATAGGTCTTACTAGAATCAAAGATCCGATTTGTTCGGCTAAAAGCCTGAATCAAGTCCTGCGGTTGCATAGGCTTGCGGTCAATAAAGAGAGTCGATAGACAAGGGGCATCAAATCCTGTTAAGAGACGATTGACCACGATGACTAAGTCCAACTGCTCCTTGCGATAGAGGTATTTGTCCTGCTTTCGAGCTAGGCGGTTATTTACATCCGTATTAAAGCCACGCAGATCCGCCATGGTAAAATGGGTATCAAATTCTTGGTTGTAGTCCTCTAAGACTTGCTTCATGTGGTCTTGGTTGGCTCTTGAGTCTTCTTCATTTTCTGTGACCGAGTAGGTGATGGTCGCCTTTGGAAAGTCTGGAAGAACCTGCTTAACCCTCTCCGATACCTTGACTCTCGTCTCCCCAGCCTTGACCCGTTTGAGGAGGTCATAGTAGGCTTGGGCTTGAGGGATTGACTTGACGGTCAGGATGGCATTGTAGGTCTTACCCACTCCTTTTTGGAAGCCTAGCTGTTGACGGGATTTATTGATAATGGCATCCAAGACTTCCAGCATATGCTCCTCATCCTCGTAGACAGTATCTGGTATGTCATTTTCGGATTTATCCGTGATGAGGGTATTGCGATAATCCACCTTAAAGCCTAAAACTGCTCCGTCATGGATAGCTTCCTTGACTGTATACTCATGGAGACGGTCACCGTACTGTTGCTGGGTGGTTTGGGCTAGATCGCCGACTTGCTGGCGTTTATTTTCCTTAAAGATAGGTGTGCCTGTAAAACCATACCAGAGAGACTGTGGGAAAAAGGCCTTAATGTCTTTTTGTGTTTGTGGCGTAACAGCGCGGTGGCATTCATCCACGACAAAGGCCACTCGGAGACCCTTGATTTTGTCCGCATCTCGCTGGTAAAGACCTTGTTCAAACTTACGCATCATGGTGGTAATTTTCTGGATGGTCGTTACCACCACACGCTTATCATTACTTCCTAGTCGCTTGACCAAATCATGGGTATTATCCGTCTCATCAATATCAATGACATCATTGGTCGCATAGGAGAGAAATGACGAAGTGGTCTGTTGGTCCAAGTCTCTGCGGTCAACGACAAAAATCGTCTTTTGGATGGATGGAATCTGGAGGAGATTTCGAGCTACCTTATAGGAGGTCAAGGTCTTCCCTGAACCTGTCGTGTGCCAGACATAGCCAGACTCCTGACGGCGAGATGCTTTCTGTACCGCTTCGATAGCATGAATCTGATAGGGGCGCAGAAGGATAAGAGCCTTCTTGCTATCATCAATGACCGAGTATTGCATGACCATCTGATGAGCACGCGGGATAGAAAGGACTTCGTGGGCAAAACTGGTCAAGCTCGTTATAGGTTGGTTGTCCTTATCCACCCACTTGGTTAGAAATTGCTTGTTGAGTTTATTTTCTCTGGCTGCAGCGATATAGCGTGTGTCTACTTTATTGGTCACAACAAACATCTGTAAGCTAGAGTAAATACCACGGAACTTACCTTCGCGGTCATATTTTTTAATTTGATGAAAGGCATCTAAAAAAGCAACTCGGGGACTTTTAAGCTCGATTTGAATCATGGGAAGGCCATTGATCAAGAGGGTCACATCCAGCCTACGGTCTTGATCCTGAGGATTTACCTTGTCTCTCTCGACTTGATTGACAACTTCATAACTAGACTTGCCAGCTGCGATATTGTCTCTCCAGATGACGGATAAACGGATAGTACCCAAACTAGCATCTTCTCTTTGAACCTCAACCTTGGCAATGCCATTTTCGCCGACCAACCACTTGGCCGCATCATAGTAGCTAACAAAGTTCAGTTGATTCTTTATCTGGCGTTTTTCCTGTTCTGTCAGGGGATAATCTGCCAATAGCGCCACATTGTTCTGGGCTAGCTTTTCAAAGAAGTTTTCCCATAATTGCTCTTCTGTTTTAAGGTCTTCTCTGTAAGTCCATTGACTTTCCCCAGTTACCAGTTGGCTAATCAGTTGTTTTTCTATCTCCAGTTCTGGTTTTACCTGTATCATACTCTCTCCTTTGCTACTTGTCTGCTCCCTTTATTATAGCATGTTTAGGCTCAAAATCCATCACTCTTCCCCTCACAAAAACAATCCATTTCCCCTTTCTCCTCCAAAATATGGTATAGTAGAGTTATACTATCTATGAGGAGTTTACATGTCACAGGATAAACAAATGAAAGCTGTTTCTCCCCTTCTGCAGCGAGTTATCAATATCTCATCGATTGTCGGTGGGGTTGGGAGTTTGATTTTCTGTATTTGGGCTTATCAAGCTGGGATTTTACAGTCTAAGGAAACCCTCTCTGCCTTTATCCAGCAGGCAGGTATCTGGGGGCCACCTCTCTTTATCTTTTTACAGATTTTACAGACGGTCGTCCCTATCATTCCTGGAGCCTTGACCTCAGTAGCTGGGGTCTTTATCTACGGGCACATCATCGGGACTATCTACAACTATATCGGGATTGTGATTGGCTGTGCCATTATCTTTTATCTGGTACGCCTCTACGGAGCTGCCTTTGTCCAGTCTGTCGTCAGCAAGCGCACCTACGACAAGTACATCGGTTGGCTGGATAAGGGCAATCGTTTTGACCGTTTCTTTATCTTTATGATGATTTGGCCCATTAGTCCAGCTGACTTTCTCTGTATGCTGGCTGCCCTGACCAAGATGAGTTTCAAGCGCTATATGACCATCATCATTCTGACTAAGCCCTTTACCCTCGTGGTTTATACCTACGGTCTGACCTATATTATCGACTTTTTCTGGCAAATGCTTTGACACATAAAAAATCCGTTTGGTTTCCCAAGCGGATTTTGTGCTTTATTTTGAAACTTCTTTTGCAAGGACAAAGTTCCCAAGTGTGGCAGAACCATTCCCTGCGACTGCTGGCGTCACGATGTAATCACGCACATCTGGTACTGGTAGGTAACCATTAAGGAGAGCTGTAAATTTCTCACGGACACGGTCCAGCATGTGTTGTTGAGCCATGACCCCTCCACCAAAGACAATCACATCTGGGCGGAAAGTCACTGTCGCATTGACCGCAGCTTGAGCGATATAGTAGGCTTGAACATCCCAAACAGGGTTGTTGAGTTCAATGTTTTCCCCACGAACACCTGTACGAGCTTCCAAACTTGGTCCAGCCGCATAGCCTTCCAGACATCCCTTATGGAAAGGACAAACACCGTTGAATTCTTTTTCAATATCCATTGGGTGTCTAGCAACATAGTAGTGACCCATTTCAGGGTGACCCACACCGCCGATAAACTCACCACGTTGGATAACACCTGCACCGATACCTGTACCGATTGTGTAGTAAACCAAGTTTTCGATACGGCCACCAGCGTTGTTACGGGCAACCACTTCACCATAAGCAGAGCTATTTACGTCTGTAGTGAAGTACATAGGCACGTTGAGGGCGCGACGAAGGGCACCAAGCAAGTCAACATTTGCCCAGTTTGGTTTTGGAGTCGTTGTGATAAAGCCATAGGTTTTTGAGTTTTTATCAATATCAATCGGACCAAATGAACCAACTGCAAGGCCAGCAAGGTTATCGAATTTTGAGAAGAACTCGATGGTTTTATCGATTGTTTCGATTGGAGTTGTTGTTGGAAATTGTGTTTTTTCTACAACGTTAAAGTTTTCATCACCGACAGCACAGACAAACTTTGTACCGCCCGCTTCCAAGCTTCCATATAATTTTGTCATGATAAACCTCTTGTTTTTATTTTCTTTATTATAGCATATTTCGAAAATCTAAATTTCTCTATTTTTTAGATTTTCCTCTGTAAATCTTACCATTCAAGCAAAAACGAACAAACATGTCATTTGTTCGTTTTCATTTTGAGAGGGAATATTGTACTCAATGAAAATCAAAGAGCAAACTAGGAAGCTAGCCGAAGGCTGTACTTGAGTACGGCAAGGCGAAGCTGACATGGTTTGAATTTGATTTTCGAAGAGTATTAGATTTTCACTTCGATCACAGCATCCCCCTTAGCAACTGAACCTGTTGCGACTGGACCTACTGAAGAGAAGTCAGCTGTGTTTGTAACGATAACCATTGTTGTATCATCAAGACCAGCTGCAGCGATTTTGTTTGAATCAAATGTTCCAAGAACATCGCCAGCTTTTACCTTGTCACCTTGAGCAACTTTTGCTTCGAAACCTTCACCATTCATTGTTACAGTGTCGATACCAACGTGGATCAAGACTTCAGCACCATTAGTTGTTTTCAAACCAAAGGCATGTCCTGTTGGAAAGGCAATTGAAACTTCAGCATCAGCTGGTGCATAAACCACACCTTGGATAGGTTTCACGGCGATACCTTGTCCCATAGCTCCACTTGAGAAGACTGGGTCATTAACATCGGCAAGAGCGACAACATCACCGACAATAGGAGTTACAAGTGTTTCATTTTGAAGAGCTGCTGGAATGTTACCAGTTGTTTCTTCTTGGACCAAACGTTCTGTCTCTACTTCAGTAGCAACCTCTTTTTCATCCTCATAACCAAACATATAAGTAAGAGCGAAACCAAGGGCAAATGATACGGTTACCATGAAAAGGTATTGGGCAAGTTGTCCGTTACCGATGTAAAGCATTGTACCAGGGATGATGGTGATACCACTACCATTACCTGCAAGTCCAAGGATAGAAGCCAATCCACCACCGATTGCACCAGCAATCAATGAAAGGAAGAATGGTTTACGGAAGCGCAAGTTTACCCCGAAGATAGCAGGCTCTGTAATACCTAGGAAGGCAGAAAGAGCAGCTGGGAAAGCAAGTGTTTTCAGTTTTGGATTCTTAGTTTTAACACCAACCGCAACAGTCGCAGCACCTTGAGCTGTCATAGCAGCTGTGATGATAGCGTTGAATGGGTTAGCATGGTCAGCAGCAAGCAATTGAACTTCAAGCAAGTTGAAGATGTGGTGCACACCTGACACGACAATCAATTGGTGAACCCCACCAATCAAGAAACCACCAAGACCAAATGGTAAGCTAAGGATCGCTTTTGTAGCGATAAGGATGTAGTTTTCAACGACGTGGAAAACTGGTCCAATGACAAAGAGTCCAAGGATAGACATGACCAAAAGTGTCACGAATGGGGTTACCAAGAGGTCAATGACATCTGGAACAACCTTGCGGACAGCTTTTTCAAATTTTGCTCCGACAACCCCGATGATGAAGGCTGGAAGAACTGAACCTTGCAAACCAACAACAGGAATGAAACCAAAGAAGTTCATAGCAGTTACTTCACCACCTTGAGCAACTGCCCAAGCATTTGGAAGTGAGCCAGAAACAAGCATCATACCAAGAACGATACCAACGGCAGGATTTCCACCGAATACACGGAAGGTTGACCAAACAACCAAACCTGGCAAGATGATGAAGGCTGTATCTGTCAAGATTTGTGTGTAAGTTGCAAAGTCTCCTGGAAGTGGCATTTCAAGAGCGATGAAAAGACCACGAACACCCATGAAGAGACCTGTCGCTACGATAACTGGGATGATTGGAACGAAAACGTCACCGAAAGTACGGATAGCACGTTGGAACCAGTTCCCCTGTTTAGCAGCTTCTGCTTTCATGTCATCTTTAGAGGATGTTGGCAAACCAAGTGCAACAACTTCATCGTACATTTTGTTAACTGTACCTGTACCAAAGATGATTTGGTATTGACCTGAGTTAAAGAAAGCACCTTGAACTTTTTCCAAGTTCTCAATCACTTCTTTATTGATTTTTCCTTCATCTTTGACCATGACACGAAGACGAGTCGCACAGTGGGCAACACTGTTGACATTTTCACGTCCGCCCAAGGCATCGATGACTTTTTTTGCAATTTCCTGATTGTTCATTTGCAAAAACCTCCTTATATAAAATTTCGTTATTGTTTGAAAGCGATTTTATCCGCCCTTACGACTATTATTTTATCATGTTTTAGAAATATGTCAAGCGTTTTGCAGAAAAAATATTCTATCCACTTAGTAGACACGTTTCAGATTGATTGTTTTTGACTATTTTAACAGACATCCCTTGAAAAAATAAGTTTGAACCCTTGGTTAAACAGGCTTTTATTTCATTATCTTTCATATTTTCTTGAAAAGTTGATTGGTTTTCTGGTTTTGATTTGTGATAAACGTTTGACAGTTTTTCCTCTTTTTTAACATAAAAGACTTGCTTTTTTAACCGAAAACGGTTACTATTAAAAGTGATAAGATTTTTGGAGGAATGAATGAATGGAATGGACAACTGAGCGTCGTTACAGACTTTATCAAGATTGGACGCAAGAAGAAATTCAAAATATTAAGAAAAATATGGCACAATCTCCATGGCATACTCATTACCATGTTGAGCCAAAAACAGGACTTCTCAACGACCCAAATGGCTTTTCTTACTTTGATGGGAAGTGGATTGTTTTTTATCAGAACTTTCCTTTTGGTGCCGCCCACGGTTTGAAATCTTGGGTGCAATTGGAAAGTGAGGACTTAGTTCACTTCACGGAAACTGGTGTCAAAATTTTGCCTGATACTCCATTAGATAGCCACGGTGCCTACTCTGGTTCTGCCATGCAATTTGGTGATAACTTGTTCCTATTCTATACAGGAAATGTCCGTGATGAAAACTGGATCCGTCACCCTTACCAGATCGGTGCTGTGATGGACAAGGATGGTAAGATTACGAAGATTGACAAGATATTGATTGACCAGCCAGCAGATTCTACAGACCACTTCCGCGATCCGCAAATTTTTAACTTCAAGGGGCAATACTATGCCATCGTCGGTGGACAAGACTTGGAGAAAAAAGGCTTCGTCCGTCTCTACAAAGCTATTGACAACGACTACACAAACTGGCAAGCTATTGGCGACCTTGACTTTGCTAACGACCGCACTGCCTACATGATGGAATGTCCAAATCTGGTCTTTGTAGGCGAGCAACCTGTCC
This sequence comes from Streptococcus sp. k-90, assembly GCF_013277565.1. Taxonomy (GTDB): domain Bacteria; phylum Bacillota; class Bacilli; order Lactobacillales; family Streptococcaceae; genus Streptococcus. Next base: position 61,274 of record NZ_VMNE01000010.1, read on the forward strand.
TTCTCTACTGTCCACAAGGATTAGATAAGGATGTTCTAGATTACGACAATATCTATCCAAATATGTATAAAATCGGGGCTTCCTTTGACCCTGAAAATGCCAAAATGGTAGATGTATCTCAGCTTCAAAATATGGATTATGGTTTTGAAGCCTATGCTACCCAAGCCTTCAACGCTCCTGACGGACGTGCTCTAGCAGTTAGCTGGCTTGGTTTACCAGATGTTTCTTATCCATCTGACCGTTTTGATCATCAAGGAACCTTCTCTTTGGTCAAAGAACTGACTATCAAAGACGGTAAACTCTACCAATACCCAGTCGCAGCTATCAAGGACCTTCGTGCTTCTGAAGAAGCCTTCTCAAACCGTACCCAAACCAAGAACACTTACGAACTTGAACTCAACTTGGAAGCTAATAGCCAGAGCGAGATTGTCTTACTTGCTGATAAAGAAGGCAAGGGACTTTCCATCAACTTTGACCTTGTAAATGGTCAAGTGACAGTAGATCGTAGCGAGGCTGGTGAACAGTACGCTCAAGAATTTGGAACAACTCGTTCTTGCCCAATCGATAATCAGGCTACTACTGCTACAATCTTCATCGATAACTCTATCTTTGAAATTTTCATCAATAAAGGAGAAAAAGTATTTTCTGGTCGTGTTTTCCCACATGCAGACCAAAATGGGATCCTGATCAAATCTGGAAACCCAACTGGAACTTACTATGAATTAGATTATGGTCGCAAAACTAACTGATGTCGCCAAACTTGCAGGTGTCAGCCCTACTACCGTTTCTCGGGTTATCAATAAAAAAGGCTATCTCTCTGAGAAAACCATTCAAAAGGTCAATGAAGCCATGCGAGAATTGGGCTATAAACCCAACAACCTAGCTCGTAGTTTACAAGGAAAATCAGCTAAGTTAATCGGCTTGATTTTCCCAAATATTTCCAACGTTTTCTACGCAGAATTGATTGATAAGCTGGAACACCAACTCTTCAAAAATGGTTACAAGACCATCATCTGCAACAGCGAGCACGATTCTGAGAAGGAACGTGAATATATCGAAATGTTGGAAGCCAATCAGGTGGACGGCATCATTTCTGGTAGTCACAACCTAGGAATTGAAGACTACAATCGCGTGACAGCGCCGATTATTTCCTTTGACCGAAACCTATCACCAGACATCCCTGTCGTTTCCTCTGACAACTATGCTGGTGGGGTTCTTGCTGCCCAGACCTTGGTTAAGACAGGTGCCCAGTCTATCATCATGATTACTGGGAATGACAACTCTAACTCACCAACTGGACTACGCCACGCTGGTTTTGCATCCGTACTCCCCAAAGCACCTATTATCAATGTTTCCAGTGACTTTTCTCCTGTCAGAAAAGAAATGGAAATCAAGAATATCTTGACTCGACAAAAGCCTGATGCCATCTTTGCTTCGGATGATTTGACAGCTATTCTAGTCATTAAAATTGCTCAGGAACTTGGCATTTCTGTCCCAGAAGAACTCAAGGTCATCGGTTATGATGGGACTTACTTTATCGAGAATTACTATCCTCAACTGGCTACTATCAAGCAACCCTTGGAAGAGATTGCCTGCCTCACTGTTGATCTTCTCTTGCAGAAGATCGAAGGTAAGGAAGTTGCGACAACAGGCTACTTCTTACCAGTCACCCTATTACCAGGAAAAAGTATTTAATACTCTTCGAAAATCTCTTCAAACCACGTCAGCGTCGCCTTACCGTAGATATGGTTACTGACTTCGTCAGTTCTATCCACAACCTCAAAACAGTGTTTTGAGCTGGCTTCGTCAGTCTTATCTACAACCTCAAAGCAGTGCTTTGAGCAACCTGCGGCTAGCTTCCTAGTTTGCTCTTTGATTTTCATTGAGTATAAACACAAGAAAACTCAGACCAATTCGTCTGAGTTTTTTATAATCTTAAATTTTCGAGATAGCGCTGGGCTGTCTCTAGGTTAAAGGTTTTATCTGCGATAAGTTGCTCGACTAGGGGAGCAACTTCAGATTCACTAGCACCTGCGAGGAGTGCTAAGGATTTGACCTGCAATTTCATGTGGCCCTGCTGGATTCCCGTACTCACCAAGGCTTTGAGGGCAGCAAAGTTTTGGGAAAGCCCCATCGAAACGATAATCTGGGCTAATTCTTTGGCAGAAGGATTTCCCAATAATTCATGACTGAGGACTACACGAGGATTGAGTCCGATAGAGCCACCCTTGGTCGCTACAGGCATAGGCAGGGTCATCTCACCGACCAATTCTTCTCTTTCAAGATCCAGCGTCCATCGGCTAAGACCTTGATAGCGTCCGTCTTGACTGGCAAAAGCATGAGCCCCTGCCTCAATGGCACGCCAGTCATTACCAGTGGCAATTAAAATGGCATCAATACCATTAAAAATCCCTTTATTGTGAGTAGCTGCTCGATAAGGATCAGCCTGCGCAAATTGGCTAGCTAAAGCCATTTTCTCCGCAATTTCTCGTCCTTGATCCTTTTGGCGACTCAAGTATCGAAAAGCGATGCGACAGCTTGCTGTCACCAGAGAATCGGTCGCGTAGTTTGATAGAATCCCCATGAGACTCTGTCCCTGACTGAGTTCTTCTAAGACTGGCTTCAAGGCTTCCAGCATGGTGTTGAGCATATTGGCTCCCATGGCTTCTTGGGTATCGACATGGAGATAAACAACGAGAAAGTCTGTTTCACCTTTGATCTGCTCTACATGCAAATCACGCGCCCCGCCCCCGCGTTTAACGATGGAAGGATAAGCTTGATTGGCAAGTTCCAAGAGCTCCGCTTTCTTGCTGACAATCTTCTCTTGCGCTTGTTCAGGATTAGCAACTTGATAAAGGGCTACCTGTCCAATCATCTGGCGCTCATGGACTTGTGCGGTAAAACCTCCTGCACGCTTGATGATTTTACTTGCATAGCTGGCCGCAGCAACCACAGAGGGCTCTTCCGTCACATAGGGAACTGTATATTCCTGACCATTGACAAGGACCTCTGGAACCAGCGAATAAGGCAGAGAAAAAGTCCCCACTACATTCTCACTCAGCTGGTCTGCGACAGTCACACTAATTTGTTCATCCTGCTCCAGACTGGTTTGTTTTTCAGGACTAAGGAGCGCCTGAGCTTGTAACTGCTCGAGGCGCTCTTGGTATGATTTTTTAGAAAATCCATTCCAACTTATCTTCATTATTTTTCAACCTTGCTATAACGGCGTTGATGATCCACAATTTCAACCAAGGCAAACTCTTGATTTTCATAGCCAGAAAACTGGGCAGAATTTGTTTCATCCAAGTCCACTTCCTCAAAGAAGACTTTTTCATAGTCAGCTACGGATAGGGCAGTTCGTTGGTTGAGTTTATTCAAGCGGTCTTTATCTAGATAAACTTCATATCCTTCAACCAATTCACCACTGAAGAACTCAGCCACAGCCCCACTTCCGTAACTATAAAGGGCAATTTTATCCCCAGCCTTCAAGCTATCTGTATTTTCCAAGAGAGACAAAAGTCCTAGGAAGAGGGAACCTGTATAGATATTCCCTACCTTTTGACTGTAGAGAATAGACTGGTCTAAATGCTTTTGCAAGAGGTCTTTTTTCTCTTGAGGCAGGCTCTTATCCATGATTTTTTTCAAGCCTTTTAGCGCCAATTTAGGATAAGGCAAATGGAAGCAAACAGCCGCAAAATCATCTAAAGTAAGCTGGTAGCGTTTTTGATATTCAAGCCAAGTCGTTTTCAAACTATCCAAATATTGTTGAGTAGAATAGACACCATTTACATAAGGGGTTGTTGAGTAATTTGGACGCCAGAAATCCATGATGTCACGGGTTTGAGCCACATTGTCATTATTAAAGGCCATAATGCGTGGATTTTGTGTAATCAACATAGCCACACTGCCAGCGCCCTGAGTTGGTTCTCCAGGTGTTTCAATACCGTATTTGGCAATATCACTGGCAATGACCAAGACCTTGGACTCTGGAGAATTTTCCACATGCAATTTGGCATAATGAAGGGCAGCTGTCGCTCCATAGCAGGCTTCTTTAATCTCGAAACTACGAGCAAAGGGCTGGATGCCCAGCAAACCATGCACAAAGACGGCCGCAGCCTTACTCTGGTCAATTCCTGACTCGGTAGCCACAATGACCATGTCAATTTCTTGTCTCTCTTGCTCAGTTAAAATAGAGTCACTAGCACTGGCCGCCAAGGTCACGATGTCCTCAGTTAGGGGAGCAATACTCAATTCCTTGAGCAAGAGGCCTTTGCTTAATTTTTCAGGGTCAATTCCCCTCGCTTCTGCTAAGTCTTGTAATTTCAAGACATATTGACTGGTCGCAAAACCAATCTTATCAATACCGATTGTCATATTTACCTCTGTTTTATCATTCATGTAAAAAATCGTTCTATACTATTTTATCACAAATGGCAGTAAAAGAGAGAAAAAAGACTTGATTCACCAAATCAAGTCTCTTGTTAGTCTAACGATTTTGCTGTTTTCGTAAGTAGGAATACAGTCTGAGAATCACTGTTCCGCTAGCCATGCCAATAGAGATTACCAGAGCCAACATGACAACTAAGGTTGCACTGGCAATGGCGTGACTGTAATCCCCTGTCACAAAAAAGGCAGTTGTCCGATAAGAAAGGTATCCCGGAACCAGAGGGGCCAAAATGGCCAAGATAAAGACCACAGCAGGGGTCTTGTAAAGAATACTTAAAATCTGGCTGACACAAGAACCGATAATGGCGGCAATGAAGGTAGCTACAATGACATTGGTTGGTTCCTTGAGCAAGAGATAGATTAGCCAGACAGCCATGCCCAAAATCCCTCCCGGTAAGAGCATAGACCGCTGAACATTGAGTACGATTAAAAAAGTGATGATAGCAAGAAGACTTGCTACTGCTTGTAGTAAAAAGGTTGTTAGTGTCATATTAGTTCATCAATACCAAGGCGACAGAAGTTCCTGCCCCTAAAGCAAGGGTAATGAGTAGGGATTCAAACATTTTACTCATACCAGAGTTTATGTGGTTGGTCATAATATCCCGAACCGCATTGGTCAAGGCAATACCTGGTACAAACGGCATGACGGCACCAGCTATAATCAAATCTGCTGTTGAAGGAAAGCCCGTGTAGCGAGCCCAAAACTGGGCTATCATCCCAAAGACAAAGGCCCCAGCAAAGGCTGTTACAAAGGGAATTCGGATAAACTTTTCTACATAGAGGGAAAAGGCAAAACCAAATAAGGTAGCCACTCCTGCCCCAAGTGCATCGTAGATATTTCCACTAAACATAATTGAAAAGAAAGGGGCACTAAAGGTCGCAGCCAAAGTTACCTGCAACTTGGTATAGGGAAGCGGTTGAGCTTGCAAAGCCGTCAATTGCTTGAAGGCTGTTTCTAAATCAATCTGCCCCCCAACCAGCTGACGAGAAATCTGGTTCACATCGCAGACTTTTTCAATATTATAAGAAGAGGAGGTCACACGCTTCATGCGCGAAATATTGGTGTTTTCAATAGAGAAAAAGATGGCAGCAGGCATGGCAAGAACATTGCAATCCACAATCCCCTGCGAATGCGCAATGCGAATCATGGTGTCTTCTACACGATGAATCTCTGAGCCACTTTTAAGGAGAATAGTCCCCGCTAGCATAATCACATCGATGACGGCATTTAATTCTCTTGATTCTTCCATGCTTGCCTCCTTTTATCAACTCCCTCTATTCTATCACAAATCTGGACTCAAAAAAAATCTTTGCCATGAAATCATGACAAAGATTCGTTTAATCACGAGAATTGTCGTGGTTGCCTTCACTACTTGATTGAGTCGTAGCAGGTGCATTCCCTCGTTGATTTCCTTGTTGGTTCCCCTGACTTGGTGTTGTAGTAGAACCTTGGTTTCCACGTTGGGCTGGTGTTGATGATGACGTTGACGGCGGTGTTTTTGGTTTGTAGATTGAAATCTTGACACGCGTCTTAGTCAAATCAACCTTTTCACCCGCTTTTGGACTCTGTTCAACGACTGTACCCTCAGCAGTTCCATCAGGAGCTGTCGACACTTCTACAACTTCAATATTGGCTTCTTTAATACCGACAATTTGAACGAGATTGTTTTTAGTAAATTCAAGACTAGATCCTATATAACTTGGCATGGCAACGCTGGTTACTTTCTTAGCAACGGTTAAGGTAATCGTTGAGGCCTTGCTCAAATCATAGGTTGTTCCGGCAGCTGGACTCTGTCTGAGAACAGTTCCTGCTTCACTCTCGCTTGATTCTTCTTCCTCAATCTTGATGAGATTTTCAGGAACCTTCTTCTGCTTGAGTTCTGCGATAACATCTGTAGATTTACGACCGATATAGTTGCTCAATTGGAAAGATTGCTTACCTGACGAGACAACCAAATTGATTTTCGTTCCTTCTTTTCGACCAGTTCCAGCGTCAGGATCTGTACGGATAATCCGTCCCTCTTCCACCTTTTCACTAGCCTCTGTCTTCTCCTCGCCAATCTCAAAATTGGCTTTCTTGAGAGTTTCCTTGGCTTCCGCAACTGTCTGACCTGTCACATCTGGAATAGCAATGGTTGCAGGAGTTCTGGATAGTATCCAAACAAGAGAAGCTGCCACCAATACAATGCTGGCCAATAAAATCATATAGCGAACTCTAAATTTCCGTTTTTTAACAGGTTTGGTTGCGTAATTGTCTTCAGAAACCTGCTGACTAGGTTTCGCAGCCTGTGGCTTCGGACTTTGTGTTTGCACCTTAGGAATCGAGGTCAAGGTACTCTGAGATACTTTTGGTAGAGTCTTGGTGTCCGCCTTAGTAGTATCATTAAAGACCAGTTTAGGCTCATTGCGACGATTATAAGACAAGCTACTAGACAAGTCCACATACATCTCTGCAACTGACTGATAACGATCTGTCAATTTCTTGGCAGTTGCCTTGATAACAACATTCTCCAAAGCCTGAGGCACAGATGGATTCTCATCAATAACTGACGGTAATGGTTTCTGGAAATGCTGAAGGGCGATGGTCACCGCACTATCCCCATCATAAGGGATATGGCCTGTCAGCATCTCATAGAAAATAATCCCCATGGCATAGATATCACTCTGTACAGTCGCCTTAGAACCACGCGCCTGCTCTGGTGACAAGTAATGAACTGACCCCAACATTGAGTTTGTCTGAGTAAGACTCGTCTCAGCAAAGGCTACCGCAATCCCAAAGTCTGTGACTTTGGCAGTCCCATCTGGTGTCAAAAGGATATTTTGAGGTTTCAAGTCCCTATGAACAATCCCTCTGGTATGGGCCAAACGCATGGCTAGGAGGATTTGTCCCATAATGCGGACGGCTTCTTCATTAGAGAGAGGATAGTGTTCCTTGATATAGCGTTTGAGGTCTAGTCCAGCAACATACTCCATTGCAAGATACTGCTGACCGTCTTCCTCACCAATATCTGTAATCCGAACGATATGAGGATGGTCCAAATCCGCCATGGCTCTCGCTTCCCGCTGGAAACGCGCCACAGCAATCGGATCTGTCTGGTAATTGGTCCTCAGGACCTTCACTGCCACTTCTTCCCCGTCTAGAATTAAATCCTTGGCCAAGTAAACATCTGCCATGCCTCCTCGACCAATCTGTTTGATAATTCGATACCGCCCGGCAAAAATCTTGCCGATTTGGATCATTTTGCATCCTCCTCGTTCATAGAAACAAGGGCAACCGTAATGTTGTCTAAACCTCCTGCATTGTTAGCAAAACGCACGAGCGTCGCTGTTTTATCTGCCAAAGGAATATCACTAGTTACAATATCACAAATCTCACTGCCTGAAATCATGTTGGTCAAACCATCACTATTGAGCAAGAGATAGTCTCCTGGCTCAAGGGTAATCATTCCAAAATCAGGTTGAATTTCATCTTTTTGACCGATTGACTGGGTAATAATATTTTTCTGTGGATGGCTAGCTGCTTCTTCTGGTGTCAATTGACCTGCCTTAAGCAATTCATTGACCAAAGAATGGTCGCTTGTTAACTGGTGGTATTCTTCCCCACGAATCAAACCGATACGAGAATCTCCAATGTGAGCATAGATAGCCTGATTGCCAATAATGGCAACAGCCTCGAGAGTTGTTCCCATTCCTTTATAGGCATCATCTTGTCCAAGTTGATGAATCTTTTGATTTTCAATTTCTAGGTAATGGGCGAACCATTCACGCACTTCATTGACTGTATCGATTTGGGTATCAACCCAAGCTATACCTAGGTCTGTTACCGCCATTTCACTAGCGATATTACCTGCGCGATGACCTCCCATCCCATCAGCTAAAATAATCATAGTACGTCCAGCTCTATTGACATAGTGGTTGACATAGTCTTGGTTATTTGTTCGTTTCTGACCAACATCTGTTAATAATGAAATTTCCATGTGTCAGTTCCTTCCTAATCCGATATCTTACGAAATTGACTGATGAAGAATCCATCACTTCCATACAATTCAGGTGTAATGAGGATACAGCCATCTTTCATGATATCCTTACATTCATGTTCTAGTTTTACCTGCTCGAACTCAGGATGACTTTCTAAAAACGCCTCAACGACTTGAAAATTCTCCTCTGAGACAATAGTACAGGTACTATAAGTTATTATACCACCTTTGCCTAGTGTTTGACAAACACTACCTAATATTTCGAGCTGAATTTCCTGTAAGGACGCGAAATCTGCCGTTTCTTTATTGTATTTGATGTCTGGTTTTCGGCGCAGAAGACCGATTCCTGAACAGGGAGCATCTACCAAAATCTTATCAAAAGAAGCCTGGCCAAAAAACTCATGCACCTTTCTGGCATCTAATTTTTGCGTTTGAACCCGATCTACAACTCCCAGACGTTGAGCATTTTCTTGGATTAAGTCCAACTTGTGATCGTAAAGGTCCAAAGCCGTAACCTGACCTGTCGTTAGATAAGAAGCTATATGGGCTGTTTTCCCACCTGGAGCCGCACAGGCATCAAGCACTCGCTCATCTCCCTGCAAATTCAAAGTCGGAGCAACCAATTGACTAGATTCGTCTTGAATGGTAATGGCTCCCTCTGCAAACAAATCATGACCTGCAAAATGCCCTTGCTCCTTAACCAGACCAGAAGGAGACAAAGATGAAGCACTAGCCTCCAACAAGGCTTGGATTTCCTCTTTTCGGCTTAAATCAGTTACACGAATACTGGCCTTGTTTCTCACCAAAAGACTTTCAAAAATAGCTTGCGCTCGCTCTTCACCGTATTCTTCCTTGAGCTTGGCAACTAGCCAAACTGGGAGAGAATAGGCAATGGAATCACGCTTGTTTTTCCGTTTGATACTGGCAATATCTGGCCAACCTTCACGCAAGATACGGCGAAGGAGGGCATTGACCAATTTTTCACTGCCTTTTTTACGGACTTTGGCCAATTCTACTGCTTCATTGACCACAGCATGGTCTGGAATCTTATCCAAATAGCGGAGCTGGTAGGCACTCATAAGAAGCAGAACATAGAGCCAGCTGTCTAACTGGTCTCTGTCTTCGATAAAGTGGGATAGGTACCATTCCAGAGTCAATTTGCGGGCTACCGTTCCATAGACCAGCTCGGTCACCAAGCCCTTATCTGCTGCCGAAAGTTGACTTCCCTTGAGATGCTTATTTAAGGCGATATTTGAGTATGCTTGACTGATAAAAACATCCTCTAATACTGCTAAGGCTAAACTTCTAGCCGTTTCTACTTTAGTCACCAAATCGTTCTCCTACAGTCAATGTACGTCCAACTCCGTTGAGGAAGGAAGCAATGTCCATCTTAGGTTTACCAGCTGGCTGCACTTGTTTGAGAGATAGAGCTCCTTCAGCCGTTGCAACAATCAATTCTTTCTTGCCGATAGAGAGAATTTCACCTGGATTTCCCTGACCTTCTACTGGTAGGGCTTCATAAATCTTAAAGCGGTCGCCCTTAAGGAAAGTATGGGCAACAGGCCAGGGGTTCATGCCACGGATTTGGTTAAAGAGTTGACGATTGCTTTTAGTCCAATCTAGTTTTTCTTCTTCTGGCTTGATATTTGGCGAGAAAGTGACCTGACTTGGATCTTGCGGTTCAGGTTTGATTTCCCCAGCAATGTAGGCAGGCAAAGTGTCCAAAAGCAAATCACGACCAACTAGCGCCAATTTCTCAAACAAGGTGCCGACATTGTCCTCATCCGTAATCGGAATACTACGACGAGAAATCATATCTCCTGCATCCATTTCCTTAACCATTTCCATAATGGTCACACCAGCTTCCTCATCCCCTTGAATCAAGGCATAATGGATAGGCGCACCACCACGATGTTTAGGAAGAAGAGAGGCATGAACGTTGACCGCAAAGTCCATGCTATCAAGGAGTTTACTTGGGAGAAACTGCCCAAATGCGGCAGTCACAATTCCATCTGCTCCTAGCTTCATAAGATCTTCCATCTCTGGACTTCCAGATAATTTTTCAGGTTGGTAGATAGGAAGACCTGCTTCCTTGGCAACCTGCTTGACTGGTGTTTCTTGGATAACTTTTTTACGGCCGACAGCACGGTCTGGCTGGGTCACAACGGCTAGAATCTCATAACGGTCATCTGTCAAAAGTCCTTTTAAGACGGTTGCTGAAAAGTCGGGGGTCCCCATAAAGATTAATTTTGTCATATCTTCTCCTTCTTATAAAAATTGCTGTGGCTCATGGTCAATGCTGAGACGGAGCTCACTATTTTCCCGTTCTTGAGTCAGGGCCAAGACCTGATTGAGGGTCGGCCCCAGCTCATCTTCTAAACGATATTTAATCAAAATCTGGTAATGATAGAGGTTGTGGGTACGGGCGATGGGTTTTGGCGTCGGCCCAAGAATGTTACTGGTTTCAGACAAGCCTGACCTCAAAATGTTCATAACTTCATAAGCACGTTTGACCACCTCTTCTTCCTTCTTGTGAGAAAGGGTAATGCCAATCGTGAAATAGTAAGGCGGATAGCCAAGTTGTCGTCTGATACCCATTTCATAAGCATAAAAGCCTTCATAGTCCTGATCCTTGGCAAATCGAATAGCATAATGCTGAGGATTGTAAGACTGGATCAAGACCTGACCTGCTTTTTCAGCACGTCCTGCCCGACCTGCCACCTGAGTCAAAAGCTGGAAGGTTCTCTCAGAAGAACGGAAATCAGGCAGATTCAAGGATGTATCGGCATTGAGAACTCCGACCAAAGTCACATTGGGAAAATCCAATCCCTTAGCAATCATCTGAGTTCCAAGCAAAATATCTGCTTCCCCTCGACCAAACTGGTCAAGTAGAGCTTGGTGACTGCCTTTCTTGCGGGTTGTATCCACATCCATGCGCAGAATACGTGCCTGAGGAAAGAGTTCTGCCAGCTCATCATAAGCCTTTTGAGTTCCTGTCCCATAGTAACGAATACTTCGGCTCTTACAGTTAGGACAGACCTGAGGAATGTCTTTCGAAAAACCACAATAATGGCAGTTCATGTTCTTGGTATCCATGTGCAAGGTCAGGGAAATGTCACAGTTAGGACAAGTATCCACCGTCCCACACTCCCGACACATGACAAAGCTAGAATAACCACGGCGATTGAGCATGAGAACCACCTGCTCTTTTTTAGCCAGACGGTCCTGAATAGCTTCTAGCAAAGGGGGCGTAAAGTTTGACGTCTCATTTTGTCCGATATAGTCCCGAAAGTCAATCACTTGAACCTCAGGGATCCTAGCCAAAGGATTGGCACGTTGGGTCAGACGTAAATGTTGATAGACGCCTTTTCCAGCCCGAGCACGGCTTTCCAGACTAGGAGTTGCTGAACCAAGTACCAGGGCAGCTTGATTGTACTGGGCCCTCAAAACAGCTACATCCCTTGCATGGTAACGGGGATTACTGTCCTGCTTATAAGTCGCTTCATGCTCCTCATCGATTATCATGACACCCAGATTTTTCAGCGGAGCAAAGATGGCTGATCTGGCTCCAACCACAACTTGAGCGTCTCCACGCTCAACCTTGCGCCATTCATCATACTTTTCACCATTGGACAGGCCTGAGTGCAGAATGGCCACTTTCTCACCAAATCGAGCTATAAAACGCTCCGTCATCTGTGGAGTCAAGGAAATCTCAGGAACCAGCAAAATAGCTGTCTTACCCTTATCCAAGGCTCCTTGGATTATTTGTAAGTAAACCTCGGTCTTCCCACTTCCTGTAATCCCTTGAAGGAGGAAGGGAGGCTGATGACTGCCAATAGCACTCACAACCGCATCACGCGCCTGTCTTTGCTCTGGATTCAACTCCAAAGGCTGACTTGCCTCAATGCCTTCAAAATAAGCAGCCGAGCGTTGAACTTCCTTTTGGACTATGGTAACAGCACCTTGTTCTACAAAGAAGTTGACTTGCTCTCGCGAGTAGGACTCTAACAAACTAGCCAAGGAAGCACTCTCAGGATGAGACAGCAAGTAATCTCTCAATTCCAACTTTTTCTTGGCGCGTGTAGAAATCTCTACACTTTCTAATTGAGCAAGGTCTACCTCATACCAAGACTGAGTCTTGACCTTCTTCTGATCGACAGCCTGATATTCTAGACCAAGCAAGCCTTTTCTAGTCAAACGCATCATTTCTGCTTGCTTACCTAAATCCAGAGAAGAAAAGGCAAGTGAATCTTCTGAACCAAACAGACGCTCTCGGTCTTCCCGACTCAGACCTGCCAGAGGATAGAGAATCTTGTCATAGCTGGAGTTCAGAAATCCTGGTAGCATGGCCTTGAGAATGGAAATTTTGTAGGAGAAGACGGACTTGCGTAACTCTTCAGCCAGCCAGAGTTGTTCTTGTGTGAGAACAGGTGAAAAATCCAGCACCTCTGCAATATCTTTTAAATCTTGCTCCATCTCTTCTTCATCTGATTGGGACTCCAAACCAAGAACAATTCCTTGAATCAAGCGATTGCCCTTACCAAAGGGCACATGAACCCGCATCCCAACTTCTAGCATTCCCTCAAATTCCTCCGGAATCCTGTAACTATAGGGCTGGTCCGTCTGCATCAAGGGCACATCCACGATAATCTTAGCTATCGTCATCTTCTCACCTCCTCCTTGTCAGTACATTCTTGCAATAGAAAAAATAAGATTGAGTCCCCCCAACCTTAAATTTTTTCACCATCTTCTTTTTCTTTAGCAATTTGCTCTTTAATTTTCTTTTCTTCTTCTTCTTTGCGACGTTTTTCTTCTTCGATACGGCGACGCACCGCTTCACGTTTTCCTTCTGGATCTGGATGAATTGTAACGTTTCCTGATTCGATTTCTTCTAAGGCGCGAAGAGTTGACTTTTCAGACTTGAAACCTTGAGTAGCTGGCGCACCTGCTTCCAATTCGTGGGCACGTTTTGCTTCCAAGATTACGAGTGAATATTTTGATGGAACCTTGTCGAGCAAGGTATCAATAGAGGGTTTTAACATCATTTGCTTGTACCTATTTTCTAAATTTTATCGGGTAGTTGGAGATTTCGGTAACATCTCCTGATAGTGACCAATGACACGATCCACACGGAAGTGCTCTGCTTCGATCACACGTTTGACACGCTCAGCAGCTAGGGGCACCTGATCGTTGACAATCGCATAATCATACTCACGCATAAGGGCAATTTCTTCCTTGGCTTTTTCGATTCGCTGGGCAATCACTTCTGCACTATCTGTTCCACGACCTACCAAACGATCTTGCAATTCATCCAAATCTGGTGGTGTCAGGAAGATAAAGACAGCATCCGGAACCTTTTTCTTGACCTGAAGAGCGCCCTGAACTTCAATTTCAAGGAAAACATCGATTCCCTTGTCCAAGGTTTCATTGACATAGGTCAGAGGAGTTCCATAGTAGTTGCCGACATATTCTGCGTATTCCAACATCTGTCCTTGACGAATCAGCTCTTCAAACTCTTCACGAGTACGGAAGAAATAGTCAACACCGTCCACTTCTCCAGGACGTTGTGCGCGTGTCGTCATCGATACAGAGTATTGAAATTGATTTTCAGAACTCTCAAAAATCTCTCTTCTAACCGTTCCTTTTCCAACCCCTGAAGGACCAGAAAAAACGATTAGTAAGCCTCGGTCTGCCATTGTGTCTCCTTTAGTTAGTCTGTGAAATAAAGTAAAATTTCTCTCGGATACTGATGATCACGTCAGTTATCCTTCTACAGTCTTTCTATCTAGTGTAACAAAAAAGCAGTAATTTTTCAACTGCTCTTTCTTATTTATTTAGCATAATCTATGATTTATACAAGGTGACCCCCTTAAAAAAGACTTGCCTTTTTATTCTATTTAAGAGATAATAAAACTACTAATATAAAAAGGAGAAGTTTATGGGAAATTATAAAGGAAAAAATGTTGATGAAGCAATTGCAAATGGCTTATCTGAACTCAATCTCAAAAAAAATGAAGTCAAAATCAATATCATTGATCATGGAAATGCCGGAGTATTTGGTTTTTTTGAAAAAGAAGCTGAGGTTGAAATAACACCATTGAGCCCAATGGAACTGAAAATAAAAAGATTGATTCCATATTTAATTGGTGCAGGTGTAATATTTATAATTCTTCTGTTAGTTCTAATTGTAGTAATCTCAGATAAATCAACTACTGTTTCTACACCTTCATCTATAGAAACTAGTAGCGTTATTGAAAAATCTGTCGAGAAAACCAGTGAATCATCCTCTACATCATCAAGTTCGACGCCTGCTTCCTCTAGTTCAACTAGCACCTCATCAAGCTCTACCGAATCCTCGTCAACAAGTCCAGCCCAATCAGATGTCATCACAACTGAAAACAATGAGGAATTTAAAGCACTATTGCAGACTGATGATTCAAGCACCATAACAAATTTTATTCAAAAATATAAAGGTCAAATCATCGAATTTGATGGACACATAGCAGATATTACACACTATAAAAATTACAAAACAAAATTCGATATTCTTATTTATGGCGGAAATTACTTAGGAACAGAACAAGCGCCTTCGGGACCAAACTTTAAATTTGTAAATATAACAACAGTTTCTAACGCCGCTTTCAACTCTTTTAATGGCGAAAATATTTCTAAAGGACAAAATATACATATAAAAGCACAAATTGGAAACTATAACTCCACTCAAGAATTAGTCTATCTATCTCCAATTGAGGTTTCACCTCGATAATATAACGAATTATTTCAAATAATTTATTCAAAAAACTGAAGTCAGATTCTCTTCTGACCTCAGTTTTTTATTATTTAGCATAATCTACTGCACGAAGCTCGCGAATCACGGTTACCTTGATATTTCCTGGGTAATCGAGATTGTTTTCAATTTTCTCACGAACTTTGTGAGCCAAGATTGTGACTTTGTCGTCCTTAATTTGTCCTGGATTTACCATGATGCGGATTTCACGACCTGCTTGAAGGGCAAAGCTATTTTGTACCCCTTCAAAGCCGTTAGCAATTTCTTCCAAATCATGGAGACGCTTGATGTAGCTTTCAAGAGACTCACTACGAGCACCTGGACGGGCCGCACTCAAGGCATCTGCTGCAGCGACAATCACTGCAATGACGCTCTCAGCTTCAACATCTCCGTGGTGACTAGCAATCGTATTGACCACAACTGGATGTTCCTTGTACTTACGTGCCAATTCCATACCGATTTCAACGTGGCTACCCTCAACCTCGCGGTCAATAGCTTTCCCGATATCGTGAAGGAATCCAGCACGACGGGCAAGAGCCGCATTTTCACCAAGCTCACTCGCCATGATACCAGCCAACTTAGCCACCTCAATCGAATGGCGCAAGACATTTTGTCCATAAGAAGTACGGAACTGCAAACGTCCCATAATCTTCATCAAGTCTGGATGAAGGTTCGGCGCACCAATTTCATAGGCAGCAGCTTCACCATATTCACGGATCTTATTGTCAATCTCTTGACGGTTTTTCTCAACCAACTCTTCGATACGAGCTGGGTGGATACGACCATCTTTGAGCAACATTTCCATAGTCATACGGGCAATCTCACGACGAATCGGGTCAAATCCTGACAAGGTCACCACTTCTGGCGTATCGTCGATAATCACATCGACCCCTGTCAAACTTTCAAAGGTACGAATGTTACGACCTTCACGACCAATAATGCGTCCCTTCATAGTATCATCTGGCAGATGAACCGTTGAGTTTGTTGACTCTGCTACATATTCACCAGCGATACGTTGCATAGCTTGAACCAGGATGTCCTTGGCCATTTTGTCAGAACGTTCTTTGACCTCTTGCTCAGCTTCACGAATGCGGCTGGCAATCTCCTTAGTCAAGTTTTCTTCTGTCTGAGCCAAGATAATATCTCGTGCTTCTGCCTGAGACAGGGCACCAATACGCTCTAACTCTGCTTCTTTTTGTCTTTCGACTTCCTCTAATTGCTCTTCACGCGCATCAAGGTTTTTCGCTCTATCAGAAATACTTTGTTCTTTTTGTTCAAGTGTTTGTTCTTTACTCGTCAAATTGTCGTCCTTACGGTCGAGGCTAGTAGCTCTCTCAGTCAAACGACTTTCGATTTGTTTGAGTTCTTGACGTTCTGATTTGAATTCAGCGTCCACTTCTTCACGGTATTTTCTGGCTTCTTCTTTGGCCTCCAATAGTGCTTCTTTTTTAAGAGACTTGCTTTCACGTTTGGCTTCATTAACAAGTAAATCCGCTTCGCGCTCAGCTTGTCCACGTAAATTAGTTGCTTCTTGTTCAGCATTTAAAAGCATCAACTCTGCAGCTTCCTGAGATGATTTCATCTTAGCTGAGATGCTGACATATCCAATGACTAAACCAATGATGACGGCAAAAACAGCAATCGCAAGCGACATGATTTCCATGTTTTTACCTCATTTTATTGTTATTCCGAATGACATACATTCTTTTACATTCTACCATAAAAAAGTGATTTTCACAAACCTAAAATAGAATATGTTTTAGGGAATTTGGAATACGATTGCTAAAATAAACTTGTTATTTAAAAAGCCTACTTCGCAGTAGACTTAGTAATGATCTTTAAAGGACAAGAAAGCCACGCTATCTCCATCCATCATATAAATCAAGCGATTTTCTGCGTCGATACGACGTGACCAGGCTCCTTGGTAGTCATACTTGAGGGGTTCTGGCTTACCTATTCCTGTAAAGGGATCACGTTGAATATCCTTGATTAGTTTATTGATTCTTTTTAACGTTTTCTTGTCCTGAGTTTGCCAGTAGCAATAATCTGTCCACGCATCTTCTGTAAACTTGAGTAGCATTCATCACTCCTCAATAACATGGACTTGAGTGCTTCCAGCACGAACTTGAGCCATTCCTCGCAAAACCTTGTCTGATAACTCCTTATTTTGAGCGATTCTCAGTGTTTCCTGAATACTGTCCCATTCGCTCTTTGAAAGAACTACAATGTCCTCATCTGGATTTTTATTAACCACCGTTAAAGGCTCAAATTCATCATTGACCTTCTTCATGTAGTCTTTTAAATGATTTCGGAATGTTGAGTAAAGAACTGCTTCCATAACCATACCTCGTTTTACCTCTTTTCCACTATTATACACGAAAAGAAAGAAATTGTCAGAAACTTGTACAAGATTTTCTTTTCTATCTATTTATTCGTAAAAAATCTCAAAAAGCCTACCTTGCAGTAGACTTAGTTTCTTTCTATTCTTATCGGCACCTTACCAAAATTCTGCTCTGCTATACTTGGTTTTCCCAGTTGATAAATCTGGTCTGCCTTTTGAGTCATAGCATCCCAAGGTTCTTTGCCAATTCTACTGACTAGATTGACCTGCCCTTTCAGAGACTTAAGGTGTTGTCTGCCTTTTTCGGTAAATCCAAGAACATGAATGGCTTCTGGCAAGTCACTTTCTCTATCCTGCACCAAGATATAGGTCAAGAGGCGTCTAACACGCGCCTTAGTATACCGCTTGGTCGCAACAGCCTCGGCCAATTCTTCTACAGACTGAGCTGTCTTGATAGCATCCTTGATGCGCACAGCCATTTCTTGATTGACCTGATAGATGGTAGTTAGGTCTGGATTGGACAAGATTTGATAGCGCAGCAAGGGAAAATAATCTTCCCAGCTCACCTTACTAGCCTGCTCAAAGAGGGCAACAGAAGGCATAAAGCGTTTTAAAAAATCTTGGTCTAACTGATGCTGACGGAGGGCTGTCGCCGAAGCAAAGGCCACATTCTTGTCCACAGAATGATAACCTGCCCCCTGACGCTGAATCGGATGGAGTTTGATGTTGCGTCCCGCTACTGCCTTAGCATAAGCAAGCGCAAGAACATGATTGGGTGTGTTTCCCGAAAAATCAAGACCTGCAAATTCCTTCCACATGGCTTGGGTTTTCTGGGGATAGGAAAGGGAATCAGGCAGATTTTCCACAAATTTCTCCATCTCAGCCCCCAGCTCTGTGTATAAGTCAGCGATTTTTTGATAATCTAGAACTTCTTCTGTCCCAAAAGCTAGAGTATCAATCCCCAAACGCGCCAAGATATCCACAGCTCCTTGACCAAAGAAATCTGCTGCCTGAACACTGACTAAAAAAGGCAACTCTACTACCAAATCTGCTCCATTTTCCAGTGCCATCTGGGCCCGAGTCCACTTATCTACAATGGCTGGTTCTCCACGCTGCATGAAATTCCCAGACATAGCCACGATTTTCAGCCCCTCAACCTGTTCCAGCAGGTATTTATGCCCATTATGAAAAGGATTAAACTCCACGATAATACCTGTGATAGTCATAGACTTCTCCTACTTCTGCGCCACAAAAAACCAACGGGTGCTGGTTGCTGTTGGCTCCTTGTCCTCAAAGTCCGCATAGAGTTTAAAAGACTTGAAACCAGCCTGTTCCAGCAAAATATCATAGGTCAAGACTTCATAGGTCCGCTCCTCATGCACTTCATCGTGGCGACTAAAGGAACCGTCCGCCTCCTTGATAAAGAAAGTCAGCTCATGGACGATGGAGTGAGGCGCTTCATCCTCATAGGTATCCCAGAGCATAGCAAAATCTTCCGCATTTTCATGGTAGGAATAACCCGGGAATACTTCATCTGTCTGGTAGGTCGAGTGCACGTCAAAGATAAATACACCATCTTCGTTGAGGGAATTATAGACTTCTTTAAAAACGTCCCCTACTTCCACCTCATCCTGCATATAGCAGATAGAGTCCGAATAACACGTGACAAAGTCGTATTGACCTGCCTTGGACAAATCCAGCATATTGCCTTCTATAAAGGCAATCTTTTGCTTGGAGGAAGTTGCTCTATTTTCCGCAATTTTCAACATATCCCCACTCAAGTCAAGTCCAGTTACATCAAAACCAGCTTGAGAGAAGCGCACAGATTGAATTCCTGTCCCACAAGCCAGTTCCAAGAGTTTCTTTCTCTCCTTGGTCTTAGGCAAATGACGCAGAGAAAAATCCGTCCATTTATCGTACAAACTATCATCCATCACTGCATCGTAAACAGCCGCAAAGGTTTCATAAGTTGCCATAATCATGATACCAAGAGCCTCCATGGCAAACACCACTCGCTCTTTACCTTTCCATCAATTTTCTAAAATAAGCAAAGAAACCCAGTTGACTACAACTGAGTTTATCTTCTAAGCAAGGGCTTCTGAAATATCTACTGAATCCGCCTCATGCCATAGTTTTTCTAGGTTATAGTGGGCACGCATTTCTTCTGAGAAGATATGCACAACGACAGCACCGAGGTCCAGCAAGACCCAACCTCCAGCCGCATCGCCTTCGACATGGCTTCCTTTAAAACCTGCTTCCGCTACTTTTTCACGGATATTATCAGCGATAGCGTCCAACTGACGGCTATTCATTGAGCTAGTGATGACAAAGTAATCCGTCACGCTAGTCAAATCTTGTACATCAAGTGCGAGGATATCCTCTGCACGTTTCTCATCAGCCGCTTTCACGACTAGTTCTAGTAATTCTTTTTCGTTCATTTAGTCCTCTTTCAAATAGTGCACAAAGGCGTTATAGGTTTCAAGGGTTTGGGGATAGATGGGGAATCCCTGATGAGCCAGATGTTCCACGGTACGAGCTGTCTCATAAGCTACTGCCTTATTAAGTGATAGACTTGCAATCTCACGTGCCACATCCACTCCTGGAAAGGCACGATTGTGCTCGATATAGTCTGCGACATAGATAACCTTATCTATGTCGGTCATCTGATCAGCTCCGACTGTATGGATTTCAATGGCTCGCAGGATTTCAGGATCATGCAAATCCAAATCTTCCTGAATCTTGTAGATGCCAACCATACCATGCCAGACATTATTACCCCAATTTTTGAGGTCAGGGTCTAGCTGATAACGGTCAATCAAGTCCAAAAATTCCTGATCTGACAGCTTCTTAGCGTAGTCATGAAGAAGGCCTGCTAGTCCTGCTTTCTCAGTATCGACTCCAAATCGCTGAGCCAGTTCTATGGCTGCACGCTCCACACCCAAGCAATGGGTTAACCGTTTCTCGGGTAGAAGCTCTGCCATTTTTTCCAACAAAGCCTCACGGGAACAGTTAATATAGTCTTGATAGGCCATCAGTAAAGCCCCTCTTTCTCGATGTAGTCTAGCACAGGCTGAGGCAGGAGAAAGTTAGGTTTCCGACCTTGGGCAAGGAAGTCACGCACCATGCTAGACGAGATATCCATGAGAGGCACATCCACCCAGATAACTGGGTAAGAAGTCCCTGCCTTGTAGCGTGGGCGCTGAACCCCTACAAACTGAACCATGTCTACCAGCTCATCAATTCGGTACCATTTAGGCAGATAGTCCACCATGTCGGCACCGATGATAAAGTAATAATCCGTATCTGGATGTTGCTCTGTCAAAATCTTCATGGTGTCATAGGTGTAAGAAATACCCTTGCGCTCCAACTCAATGGTTTCAATGGCTAGTCCTTCAATCCCCTCAATAGCCAACTCAAGCATCTTGAGACGATGGTATTCAGGGATTGTTTCCTTTTTATCTACATGAGGAGGTTGGTATTCAGGCATGAGCAGAACCTGATCTAGTCCCAACTGTTGCCGTACTTGGTCCGCAACGATCAGATGGGCATTGTGAACAGGGTTAAAATTTCCCCCTAAAATCCCAACTTGTTTGCGTTTTTTCTCCTTGATTTCTGGCTCCAACTCTACCTTAGTAAAGGGGGTCAATAATTCGATTGCCATAGGCTAGTCTCCTTTATTTCTCTGTAAAAACAGTTATTTGGAGTAGTTTTTTTAGATTTCTTTGACTTTCTTAGAAATCTTGCGATTTTCTTTCTTGCTAGATTGTTTAAACAAAATCAAGATGCGTCCGATTTTTTGGACTGTATCCACACCGATTTCTTCTTCCAAGATTTCAGCTACTTCATGGATGTTTTCATCTGTGTTTTGCAAGAGAGTGACTTTAATCAATTCGCGGGCATCAAGAGCCTGACGGACGCTGGTTTTGATTTGGTCGTTGAGACCATTTTTCCCGATTTGGATGATGGGTTTGAGGGTGTGTGCCTGACTGTTGAGAAAGGCACGTTGTTTTGATGTTAATGACATAATTTCTTTAAAAGAGTTTCTTTTTATACTTTTCTGAAGTGGTGACGGACGTCAGCAAAGTCCTTCGGACTTTCA
Organism: Streptococcus sp. k-90; assembly: GCF_013277565.1. GTDB lineage: Bacteria > Bacillota > Bacilli > Lactobacillales > Streptococcaceae > Streptococcus. The sequence continues at coordinate 82,924 of NZ_VMNE01000010.1, forward strand.
TGACTAAAATTTGAGCCTAAGGTCTCAAATTTTCCGCAGTTGGTACAATCACTTGTACCAACTGACACCACAGTGAAAAGTATTCGCTGTGAGCTCGCAGGGCTCGCACGAATTTAGACAACCCTTTCCTTTCTGTGTTTAAATAATGGCTTTTCGTGTGACGACTGCGACGCCTTCTGGTGCCCAGACGGCGACTTTTGCGGTGCCTGTTACGCGGATCCAGCCTAGTCCTGAGATGACTAGGTCTGTCTTATCCTTGATGTTAAATACATGTTGGACTAGTTTTGGAAAATCTTCCTTTTCCTTGCTATTTGGTGGTGTCAGGAGGGTTCCTAGGTGCTTGTCATAGAAAGCACTAGCGCCTTCAAGCTTGGTTCGGTGGAGTTTGAGTTCATTGTCAAAGAAAGCTGTGAAACCTTGCTTTTCACCTGTAATAAAGTCAAATCGTCCGAGACCGCCTAGAAACAGGGTTTGTTCAGGATTGAGCTGATAGGTTTTGGGCTTGATTTCCTTTTTAGGGCTGACATACTTGAGATTTTTAGCCGTCAAGTAATGGGCCATTTGGTGACGATGGATGATTCCCGGCGTATCGTAAATATAAGATCCGTCGTCAAGCGGAATCTCAATCTTGTCCAAGGTTGTCCCTGGGAAGCGCGAAGTAGTAATGACATTTTGGTCACCCGTTATTTCTTGGATAATGGCATTGATTAGAGTTGATTTTCCAACGTTGGTTACACCAACGACATATACATCGCGTCCCTTACGGTAATGCTCGATTTTGTCAATGACTTCCTTAATCGCATGCTTGTTTTGGGCTGAAGTTAGGACGACATCAACTGGACGAAGACCTTCTTCGTGGGCACGCTCCATGAGCCACTGGCTAATCTTGCCTGGTTTAACAGACTTGGGCAAGATATCTTTTTTATTTCCCACCAAGAGGACATCATTACCCGATACAAAACGTGGCAAGCCTGGGATAACAGAGCCATTAAAATCAAAGATATCAATGACATTGACCACTAAGGCATCACTGTCTCCTACCTCGTGCAAGAGCTTGAGGAAATCATCGTCCGTCAACTGGACATCTGTGATTTCATTGTAGTGGCGGAGACGGAAACAACGTTGACAATAGACTTCGCCAGTCTCCAAACCTTTTTCAAGTGCCGACTGGGGGGTAAATCCAAGACCAGCCTTGTCTGTTGTCTGAATGGTTGCTCCACAACCAATACAGAGAATTTCTTCCATAGTTAAATTCCTTTTTTATATGTGATTGGTCCGTACTTTTCAGTGATTTTTCGCATGACATGACGCTCGCGAGCTCGGTTAATCTGCGTTTTGATCGAGTCGTGTTGGACCAAGGGTTTGACTAAAATCGAGCGAATGCCAGCACGGTGGGCTGCTCGTATATCTGTCATGAGCTGGTCGCCAACCATGACCACTTCACTTTTCTCATAGTGAAATTCCTTCATGGCACGGTCTATTCCAAATGTGAAAGGCTTCAGAGCCCAATAAACGTAGTCAATCCCAAACTTTTCAACTGCCCGTTGAACCCGTTTTTTCGTGTTATTTGAGACTACGATAATGCGAATACCCGCGTCCCGAAGGTCATGTAGCCATTGTTTCATCTCTGGCGTACCATCAGGATTGTTCCAAGCAATGAGAGTATTGTCCAAATCGACCAAAACAGCCTTGATTCCCTGCGCCTGCAGGCTTGGGACTGTCAGATCATAGACTGCTTCCACAGCAAAATCTGGCATGTAATTTTCAATCGCCATTCTGGCTCCTTTTCTTAACTTTTTTTCGCAATTTTCCTCAATAATAATGACAAAACAATCCATAAACCTGCACTGGCTAAACTGATGTAGAGCCAAGCATGGGGCTCATCTGTTAAAGGTAGGGGAACATTCATTCCGAAAAAGCCTGTCACAACTGCTAAAACTGCTAGCAAGACTGAAATGATAGTCAAGGTTGTCAAATTATCATTCAGGTTGTTGTTTAGGATGTTGTTGTAAGATGCTGATAGTTGTTGGAGGACTTGAGAAATCAAGTCTGTCATGGATACCAGCTGATGAGCCTCAATCATGGCATCATCAAACTGCTCTCTCTCAATCTCGTTAAAACTGCGATAGAGGGCATGCCCTTGGATATGTTCCAGCAACATGCGATTTTGCTTGGCAGCCGCAGTGAGGTAAACCATACCAGTCTCCAAGTCAGACAGGGCAAAGAGGTTTTTCTTAGTCGTCCGTTGACGCAAGAGTCCATTAACCTCATCCTTACTCTTGTCCATCTGCTCGATGACAGGATAGTAGGCATTGCTGATGATTTCCAGACTGGCAAAGAGAAACTTGTAAATCGAAAGCGTGTCATGACTATCCAGATAACGGGTCATCTGTTCAATGACATAGGCGTTCTTGGTATTACTAATGGTAATCAGGCGACGATGTTCCACGATAAAGGTCATGGGAAAGGCTTCGTAGTAGGCCTTATCCTTTTTCAAGTTCAAGACATTGTAGATAAAAGTCACAGTCCCATTTTCACGGTGGTAATCCATGTGGGCGCGCTCATTTCTATCCAATGCGTATTCAATGGTTTCCTTGTCCAAACCGTAGATTTCAGAAAGGTCCTCTAGTTTTTTCAACTTGTCCAAATCTAGGTTAATCCAGGTACAACCATTGCCCAACTGTTTTTCTAAAAACATCTTTTCTCCTTTACCAAACTCTTTCTATTGTACCATAAATCTGCTAAAATTTCAGGCCTGGTCTGTCCGAGAGAAATTGCTGACAACGGTGATATTGCGATTGGGAACGAAGTGCAGAACCTGGTCTTCTCCTCTGAGTTGCGTTGTTCGAATGCCGACGCTGACGACCTTGCCCGATACAGTAATAGGACCATTTGTCAGAACGACCTCATCTCCCACATCCAGTTGACGCTCAAAAAGGATGAAAAAACCATTGATGACATCAGACAGAAAGCCTTGGGCTCCCATCCCAATAGCCACCCCAGCAATCCCAGCACCTGCCAGCAAACTCGAAACTGGCAAACCTAAAATCGACAAAATGCAGTAGAGTAAAAAGAAATAAAGGGTATAATTAAACATATTTTCTAACAGACGTGAGATGGTTTTCTGACGTCCGACATCATGACGAGACATTTTTAGAGAAGGTTTAACAATTCTCTGCACCATGGTATGGAGCAATTTTTTAGCTATATAGAAGAGTAAAAATAAGAATAAAAGAGAAAGTAACTTGGTTAAGATATTCTCGATAATCGCTGTAACATCAAGCTTATTGAGATAGGTTTGAATAAATTCTTGCATAGAAAACTCCTTTCATTCATTATACCATACTTTCATAAAGTGTCAGTCTCCATAAATTTTCAAAAATAATAACAAAAATAGACAGAAAATTCTTGATTTTACTTAATATTTATACTATAATCATAAACATTACACAACAAAGGAGATTGTTATGAAAAAATTCATTCATGCTTGGAATAAGGCAAGCCTGATCAAACGTATTTTGATTGGCATGCTTGTCGGAGGAATCCTTGGACTGACATTTCCTACTGTTTCAGGAATTGGTCTACTCGGAGATCTCTTTGTTGGTGGTCTCAAAGCCATCGCACCTATTCTAGTCTTTGCCCTCGTTGCCAATGCTCTTTCCCAACATCACAAGGGACAAGATAGCAATATGAAAACTGTTATCTTCCTTTATTTAGTGGGAACCTTTGCAGCGGCGCTTGTTGCTGTCCTAGCAAGTTTCATCGTTCCAGTTGAAATTACCTTGAATAGTGCCAATACAGAAATCGCACCACCAGATGGAATTGGCCAGGTCCTCAGTAACCTCTTGCTCAAACTGGTTGACAATCCAGTCAATGCCCTCGTTACTGCTAACTACATCGGTATCCTATCTTGGGCAGTTGTTTTCGGGATTGCTATGAGAGAGGCAAGTAAAAACAGTAAAGAATTGCTGAAAACCATGGCTGATGTGACTTCTAAGATTGTCGAATGGATCATTAACCTAGCTCCATTTGGAATCCTTGGCCTTGTCTTTAAAACCATTTCTGATAAGGGAATCGGAAGTCTAGCTAACTATGGAATCTTGCTTGCCCTCTTGGTGACAACCATGTTCTTTGTGGCCCTAGTAGTCAATCCATTGATTGCCTTTCTCTTTATGAAGAGAAATCCTTATCCCCTCGTTTGGAAATGTTTGCGTGTCAGCGGTGTAACAGCCTTCTTCACTCGTAGTTCTGCGGCTAACATCCCTGTCAACATGAAACTCTGTCATGACCTTGGACTCAACACAGATACCTATTCTGTTTCTATCCCACTTGGTTCTACTATCAACATGGCAGGAGCAGCCATTACTATTAACGTTTTGACCCTTGCTGCAGTTAACACACTTGGAATTCCTGTTGACTTTGCTACAGCCTTTGTCCTCAGTGTGGTAGCAGCTATCTCTGCCTGTGGTGCTTCTGGTATTGCCGGAGGATCCCTCCTTCTTATCCCAGTTGCTTGTAGCCTTTTTGGTATTTCTAACGATATTGCCATGCAAGTTGTCGGAGTTGGATTTGTGATTGGGGTCATCCAAGACTCATGTGAAACAGCCCTCAACTCTTCTACAGATGTCCTCTTTACCGCCGTTGCTGAATACGCAGCAGCCCGTAAAAAATAACTCATAAAGGCAAGCCTACTCAGGTCTTGTCTTTTACGCTTTTATTCTAATTTATTAGGAAATTCTTATGTCTATTAGCCAACGTACGACCAAACTCATCTTAGCTACCTGTCTTGCCTGCCTTCTTGCTTATTTTCTCAATCTTTCCTCAGCAGTTTCGGCCGGAATCATCGCTCTCTTGAGCCTATCTGATACGCGTAGAAGTACTTTAAAACTGGCTCGCAATCGTCTTTTTTCCATGCTTCTAGCTCTGGCGATTGGTGTTTTGGCTTTTCACTTGAGCGGATTTCATATCTGGAGCCTTGGCCTCTATCTTGCCCTATACGTTCCCCTGGCCTACAGGATGGGCTGGGAAATTGGCATCACACCAAGTAGCGTTTTGGTTAGCCACCTCTTGGTTCAAGAGTCAAGCTCTCTAGACCTTCTAGTCAATGAATTCCTTCTCTTTGCTATCGGTACAGGATTTGCCTTACTTGTAAATCTCTATATGCCTTCACGTGAAGAGGAAATCCAGCACTACCACACGCTGGTTGAAGAAAAGTTAAAAGATATCCTCCAGCGCTTCAAATATTATTTATCCAGAGGGGATGGACGCAACCGAGCACAGCTGGTAGATGAATTAGACTCCCTTTTGGAAGAAGCCATCAGACTGGTCTATTTGGATCATTCTGACCACCTCTTTCATCAGACCGACTACCATATCCACTATTTTGAGATGAGACAGCGACAAAGCCGTATCCTGCGAAATATGGCCCAGCAAATCAACACCTGTCACCTAGCTGCCAGTGAAAGTCTAATTTTGGCCCAACTCTTTTCAAAAATTGCCGGTCAACTGAGCCAGACCAATCCTGCTTCTGATTTACTGGATGAAATTGAACGCTATCTAGAAGTCTTTCGGAACCGCAGTCTACCCAAGACAAGAGAAGAATTTGAAACCCGTGCCACGCTTCTCCAACTCCTACGCGAAGCCAAAACCTTCATCCAAGTAAAAGTTGATTTTTACCATAAATATTGACAGTAAAAAAGAAAACTTCAGACCAATCACAAAAGGTGAATATCTGAAGTTTTCTTTTATTTGTAAGTTATCACCATAAAGGTTAGTAATAGGACGAATAAGGCCAAACTCACCAATAAAGTAAGCACCTTTACCAAAGTATTGCTCTGCCAGTAACTTGGTTTACCAATATTACTGGTGGCATCCATGGAAAAGAGTTGATTTTGACGGGGTTGTATGGTTACCAATACAATCAAAGCAAGAGATAGGATAATAGCTAAAACAATCAGTATTTCAATCATAGACCTACCTCAAAATTCCCAGCAAAGTAAAGATCAAACCAATCAGAATCATCAAACCCAGTAAGAGTGAAAAAGTTTTACTAATCTTTTCCCCTCGGGTTTCTTTTTCCTTCTTGATGGGTTTTTGTTTCAACTCTTCCATGCGACCTTCAACGTCTTTGTAAAATAAATCTTCGTCTGACATGTTAGCCTCCTAAAACAGTTTGCATGGTTTCCCGATATCGCACCAAGTCAACATAATTTGCATGTTGTCCTTGTTTGCCAAGTGCCTGACGCATTTGCTCAACATCTGAAAGAGCCAGTTTAATGGTCTCAACCAAAGCAGAAGCTTCACTACTTTCAAATAGATGATCAGGAGCGATATAGAGTCTATTGTGTACCGTTTGGTTAAATCCAAGAATCAAGAGATTATGTTCAAAGGCCTGACGCACCGCCTGCAACAACTCATTGCTGTGGTTTATATCCAAGTAAATATCCGACAGTTGATACAGCTCCTGAATCTTCTGTGGACTAGCGTTCTGATAAAGGACCACATTAGGATAGCGAAGCATGTCTAAGAGCTTAGAAGACATCTCTGTCACCGCTGCGATACGGAAGGTAACATCAGGCAAGGCTTCTACGATTGCTTCTACTTGCTCAATCTGATCTGAATTAGTCAAGATTAAGGTATCTCGTCTTAGGAAATTATCACGTTTGAACTGATAATGGTAACCCAAGTGCACAAACTGATCATGGTATTTCTCGTCAGTCAACTCTAAAGCACGTTCATAAGTCGCCTTATTGGGAATGATGATTTTCTTAGTACGCACATCATCACTTTCCAAAATCAACTGCATATTGCCTGGAATGGTATCATAGAGAGGTTCCTGCCAAACCAAAACATCTGAGCCAGACTTATCTGGATGATGGAAGGAAACCAAGAAAGGAGTCGCTAAGGTATTAAAGATAAGCTGATGACTATCCAATCCTAAATCTTGCAAAAAGAAGATTATAAATTCAACCTTATTTGCAAAGTAACGCATGGACTGACCAGGCAAAGTCAATAAGATATCACCCGTCACATGGTTTTCAAGTAAAACTTGTTGACTATTGACATCTTGGTAAACTGTCATAATCGGCTCACTATCTGCGCTATAGGTCGTTGTAGCAAAGCAAGCACCAAAGCGATTATAATGATCAACCTGACGTACTCGACCTTCTAGATCTTTCCAGTCTACTTGCTTAACCAAACGAGCCTGCAAACCATCAGCATAATGAATGACGGCTCTCTCCTCTGTCATATCTTCAATACGAGCAGACTGATTATTTCCTGAAATTTCCCAAAAAGCTGGAACAGGAACTTGGTTAAAATAAAGAGGTTTTCCCTTTTCATATCCTAGATAATAAGTAAAAGGAGAGACCAGACCATCAGGAAGAAAACCATCTGCATCGATGACTACTCCAAGTTGAGAAAGACCAGTAGCGACTAAACTTTCATGTAAATCTCGACTTTCCTGACTATAACGATCATAAAGTTCAATCATGGAGCACCTCCTCTACTGTTTTCTTCCACTTTTCTAAAATTTCTTCTGTTAAGAAGCCTTCTGCAATTTGGTAAGAATGGGCACGCATGGCTTCCAAACGATTTTCTTGATACACTTGGCAAATCTTAGCTGCATAAGCTTTCTTGATTTCATCCTCCACATGGTCAGATGAGCTTGGAATCAAGTAGCCATTTTTACCGTCTTCAATGAAAGTTTGATTTCCATATGGAACATCAAAACCGATTAAGGGTAGACCTGAACCAATTGCTTCCATCAAGGTCAAACCAAATCCTTCGCTAGTAGAAGCCGTCAAGTAAACCTCATACTGGCTATAAATCTGCGAAAGTTCCTCATGCCCCTTGAGCTGTATATAATCCTCAGCCTGATGAGTTGCAATAATGTCTCTAAGCAGAGAATCTTCTCCACCACTACCATAAATATCAAAGGTTAGTTCAGGTATTTCCTTACGAGCTTCAATGACCGCCTTGACCAACCAGTCAATGTGTTTTTCTTTGGCAAGACGTGAAGCGGTAATCAATGAAAATGGCTTACGTCCTTGACTTGACTCGGTCAAGGAATCAATACTTCCTACAGGAATGGTAACAACCTTTGGTTGGTGCTGGGTGTATTTGGCAAATTGCTCTTGCAGAACTTCTCTCTGCTTATCAGTTGATACGATAAAGAAGTCAACCTTATCTGCATTTGTAAACTGATAGTCATAGTAGTTGTTCCAAAGGATATAGTCCTCATTTGTAGCATTTTCACTATAATGCTCCGCATGAACAACTACCGCTAAATGCGCTGCTTGTGCTTCCTCAAAAACAATCTGTCCAATGCCTGTCTCCCTATCAAGAATGACCAAATCAGACTTATTCAAATTCAAGGATTTCATAAAGGCACGCATGAAGGCTTGTTTCCCATATAAAATCTTATCCTTGAAACGATAAACTTCTTCCTTCCCTTGATTCATCAAGATATCATAGGCCGGAGTTCCGTCTTCATTGTAAAAAGTTCGTTGGTATAGGACTGCAACATTGTCCTTGGGAGCAAAATACTCGCTACAATAACGCGTATAAGAAAAGTAATCCTTACGAATCAGTTTTCCTTTAAAGACATATTCCGCGTGTTGAACCAAGTCCTTGTCCTCATCTACCAAATAACAGGTTACAAACTTATCTTGATCAGAAAAGAAGACACGCAAGACCTTACCATTTTTTTCTCTGTGACTTTCTTCACCACCGAAATAAGCCAGGACATCATCCACTGTCACGCTAGTCGGTGCAATCTTTATGTCTGTAAAATGATTATAAAGCCAGATCACCTGATCATCATCAAAACCAATATTAGATGTTAAGTGCTGAATGTTATCAGCTAAAATCATATCCGTAAAGATAAACTTAGAGGACAAATTTAATTTCCGAAAAACACCCGCACGATAGGCTTGGGCATATTCAACACCACTGCTGGCCCAACCAATTCCTAAATTTATGTTATAAATTGTCATATATTCTCCTCTTATGGGAAATGAGTCATAATTTCACCTTTAGAAGTAACTTCAACAAGTCCCATCAAAAGATTACGTACCATATCAGACCGAATCTGTTCTTTCATGGCTTCAAAACCTGCGTAGGCTTCTTGATAGTACTCTACGATCGGGTTTTTCTGACTAGCAGACTGGCCACCGATAGCCATCGATAACTGTTGGAGATAGTCTACCTGCTCTACCCAGTTGTCATCAATAGCCTTGAGCATAGAAAGTCGTAAATACTGTTCATACAGACCATGCTGATCAAGTAATTCTTTCTTTTCAGAAAGTTCTTTATCAATCACCTGCTTCATAAAGCTACGAACTGCGATTTTGTCAGTCACATTTACATAGTCTGGAACTTCTTTAATATGGAAACTAATATTGGTCACAATGAAGTGGAAGAGTAGTTCTCGGCTTTCATAGTCTGAAGAAGTCACTTGATCTATGTAGCTAGCAATGATTTCATCAACAACATCTTCTAAGTCACGAGAACCATCTATTAGACGATTACGCTCCTTATAAATCATATCCCGTTGAATATTCATACTCTCCGCATATTCTAGTGTCTGACGACGCGCCGTACGTCCAGCACTATCACTAGCATGCTGAGCCTTTTCTACTAGCTTACGATATTTACGACCTTTCAGTACTTCCGGTTGAGTCATATCTTTAACTTGGTAGTCTTTATACTTTTTATGCACCCAAGATGGGCCAAATTTCTTGATAACATCGTCCTCTAAAGATACAAAAAACTTACTCATACCAGGATCTCCCTGACGACCAGAACGGCCACGAATTTGCAGGTCAATGCGTTGACTTTCCATCCTCTCCGTTCCAATAACAATCAAGCCCCCAAGCTCTGCTACTCCTTTACCTAGCTTAATATCCGTACCACGTCCTGCCATAGAGGTAGCCACTGTCACAGCCCCCATCTGACCTGACTCGGAGATGATTTGGGCCTCACGCGCCGCATTATTAGCGTTTAGAACATTATGAGCAATCCCTTCACGAAGCAAGAGTGATGAATAAAGCTGAGACATTTCAACTGAGCCTACAAAAACGAGCAAGGGATTTCCCTTAGCATGGTATTCCTTAATGTACTCCAAGGAAGCATACACTTTTTCAGGTAAAGTGATATATAGATTATCTGGATAGTCAATCCGTTGTCTAGGACGATTGGTTGGAATGCGCACTACAGACATATTGTAGGTTTCAATAAACTCTTTTTCTGCAACCTTACCTGTACCTGTCATCCCGGATATCTTATTGAACATTTTAAAAAGACTCTGATAGGTGATAGAAGCCATAGCCCTTGTTTCTGGAGATAATTTGACATGTTCCTTTGCCTCAATGGCCTGATGAAGACCTCCTTGAAGTTTAGTTTGTTCCAACAAACGACCTGTTCCCTTATCTACCAGTACCATTTCGTTCCCACGAATGACATAGTCCTTGTCTTTGGTAAAGAGTTTATGGGCTCGAATCGCATACACTAAATGACGAGCAAAGACCGCATGTTCTTCCTTATAAAAATGATCTATTCCTAAGAAACTTTCAGCAGCCTTAGCCCCCTTGGTAGTGAGCCAGATTTCATCCTTCTCCTCTTTAAAGATATAGTCCTCCCCTTCTACCAAAGTCGTTACCAGCGTGTCAATAATACCGTAGTGATTAGACTGAACACGCGGGGCTCCGGCAATGATCAGAGGTGTCTGAGAACTGTCCAATAGAATATCATCAATCTCGTCAATAATGACGTAATCAAATGGTCGTAAAAATTTTCCTTCCTCATTTGAGGCTAGATTATCATTTAAATAATCAAAACCTAAATTACTATTAGTTGTATAAATGATATCGGATGCATAAATTCTTTTTTTCTCTTCTGACGTCAATTCCTCTTTAGGATCATCTGTAAAAGGTACCCCAATTGTCAATCCTAAGAAACGGTAAACTTGTCCCATCTCTTCAGCATCGCGTTTAGCTAGATAGTCATTGGTGGTAATCAGCATGGTTCCTTTTCCTGTCAGGGCATTGAGATAAACAGGCATAGTAGCTGTCAAGGTTTTTCCCTCACCTGTATTCATCTCAGCGACATTTCCCTGATGGATAACAATTCCTCCCATGACTTGGACATCATAGGGAAACATGCCCAATACACGTTTATCCGCTTCACGAACAACTGCAAACGCTTCTACCAATAGGTCGTCAAGAGTTTCACCCTCAGCAAGACGTTGACGAAACTCCACTGTTTTTGCCGCTAGTTCTTGGTCTGATAAAGACTTCATCGTTCCTTTAAGGGCATTAATCTTCTTTAAAATTCTTTTGACTTTACGAAGTTGGAAATCTTGATATAAACCTTTAAACACGATTCATCTCCTTAATAGAAAAAGAATAGAAATCCAAGGACTCAAAACCAGCACTTAGAAGGGAAACTTGGTAGGTATAGGTATCATCAGGATAAGTAAAATCAAAGACTTTCATTTTTTCAATTTTCTCTTCAATCACATCTCCGTATCTATCAAAAAAGGCAATCTTTGTATAAACTCCATTTGTAGGTTGGCATTCAAAATTCATGCATAATTGATAATCGTGATTTCTTTTTAACAAAGGGAGGCTAGGCTGAGTACGAGCAGCCTGGTAATTGACATTAGAAAACCATGTTTTTAAGATTTCTCCTGATGTCACTAAGGGATTATATAGACTAATATGTTTGTCTTCATAATAGGTTACCTTACTACCATACATAAATGTCCCCCCTACTTCGCCCCACTTAATGTCTGTTCTCTGATTGATAATCATTTGTCCAACCTTCCAAAATCTGATTTCAAAATCATACGGTAAAAATGTAGAAACCAAGCAACATTGGTATCTGTATCATCATTATGTCGTCCATCTGTACCTTTAGACAAAATCTTAGCCCCTGTATGGCAAAGATGTTCTACTAACTGATCGTAGGCTTTGCTGTCCATATCTTCATCCTTCATATAGGACAAACCAAAAATTGTCTGGGTGAAATCAGCCTTTTTAAAAGCATTCCAAAAAGTTTGATCCAGATCTTCCATATGCTGGGGACTAACTCCGCCCGTCTGATGTCTCAGTACATCAAATCCTGTATTAAATACTCCTGGTGCCTCTAAACGCCCTCGTCTTGCAATAGTCCCAATGTTAGCTAGTGGCTTCCCGACAATAACTGCACGCGGTTCAAAAGTGGCTCCATAGTAGAGCGATGGAAAAGTTCCCATTGATAAGCCTGATAAAATTAAATCTTTAGATGTCAAACCAAGATAATCCAAATAATATTGAATGGTTTCCTTAATCTTATTCTCTAATCCTTCACTACCTAAGTAAAAGGCTCCACCCACAAGACGAGGATCCGAAAATAGAAGAAATGGACATCCTAAATTTTTCATCATAAAATATCCTTCAAATCCCTCAGCTGGACGAAAACCTGAAAAGTAAACAGCTAAAGGTGGCTTAAAATCACCTGGATGGAAAAAGTAATTAATTTCATCTCGATTTTCGTCATGTAATATGTTACCACCAAGGACAAATTTCCCAAACTGTTTTCGGCTCCAACGTTGGTGAAGATTCCCTAACTGGAGTTTGCCTTCACCACGTCCTTCAATCGATATATATATCAAATAATTAGCCTCTTTACTATCCATAATTATAGCTTTTTCTAAATCAGCTTCTAAATAAACTTCCTCTTCAAAAAATTCATCCACTGAACCATTCCATATCTTGCGAATCACCAACCTAAACTCAAAATTTCCTTGTTTTTTGTACTCTAACCATAGTTCTATGGGTAAGTTTTTATCGACCATAAAATTATAGGACCAGTAAGCTAGTTGTTGGAAATCCTCTCCAAAATTCCCTTCTAGAGTCACGTGTTCAAATCCTTGATAAGAAATAGAACCTTTAAAGGAGGGATGAATTTGGATACCAGATGGAAATAGTTTATCACCGTAACCTCCACCAAAGAGAGAAGTGGACAAATCATTGACTAATTGCTGAGGATCTGAGAAGTCTATAGCCTGAGCACACCTCTGCTTTAACAAATCAAAAATAACCGAATCGGACGTCTTAAACTCTTGATCATAAAAAAGAGTGTAAGGCTCAATATGATGAATAAAAGGCAGTAAATCAGATAAATACTGTCCATCCTCTATTAAGATAGCATGAAAACTGGTTATCCCTTCCATTTCCATCATTTTACGAAGGGCTAGCGGTGAGTTGGGACAGAAGTAATACCAATCCATGTTTTCAGGAATTTCATAATGATGAGCCCAATTATCAATCCCTATCTGTAGGATCTTATAATCCTTTGACATCTGTAACCTCCTCAATCCAGTGATGCAACTTATCTAAGAATCGTTGTCCAGTATGCTCCTTGATTTTATCAATAGAGTATACTAATGCTTGGTTCCATTCTTTCAGTTTATCTGTATAGTAATGTGCCGCCTTGGAAAATTCGGTCACATCTGAAATCAAATAACCATTTTTCAAATGTTCCACATAGACGGTTTCGACCTGATTAATCTGAGGAATCCCTGCACTAATACCTGCTATTTGGGTATAGAGGTGGGGTTGTTTATTGAGATCCACAATCAAACGAACAAACTCTAGTGTCTTAATCAAATCCAACTCGTCATTCATATTGACAAATTGAAAACGTAATTCCTGCTCTTGATTTTCTTCTAAAGGATTTTCTGCCTCACCGTAATCTATTCCTTTTTTTAAACTATCAGTATGGATTTGTTCCTGAATGATTTCATTGACAAGTGATTCTACCTCTTCCATTTGTTGCTGACTAGCAGAAAAGGCACCAAAAATAACTTCTGTATTTTTTGTTTCAGCAATGAATGATAAGACCTGAAATAAGGCTTGTCTATCAATTCCTTCAGAAAAATCTAATTGATAATAAATAATCGATTCTTTTCTAGTCTGACTTCTTCCCAGTCGTAAACGCGTATCAAAAGGAGAAAGATGATAAAATTTATCCGATAGAGTAGGATATAGTTCCTGCAAGAGTTGTAAACTATCTTCTCTATCTACTAAGACTATATCTGCCTGATCAAATGATAGAGCTAAGTCTTTAAAACTAGCTTGAGCATTCCTATTAATGAAAAGACTCAATATTTTAGCAGTTTCACTTGGTAGGCAACTGAAGATAAATTGGTCATGATAGGGATGAGAAGGGATAATGAAAATATCCTGTTTTTTTTGTTTCTTTTGAATATATTTATCAAAAAACTCTGCAACCAATTGACTCATATCAGCGTAGTGAAGATGTTTAAATTGATAGCCAAATATTGGATTTACCTCTACTCGGCCTCCCTCGTTTAAATACTCTCTAAATCTCCAAATCCCCTTAGGATTCAAATAGTCCTGATAGGTAGGCTGTCCATCTTCGAAATAAATAACACTTGATACAAAACCACGGTCATCCATAATATAGTGCTGACTTATCTGGCCATTCTTATCAAAGTATTGGATATCACTGATAAATCCTTCTACTCCATGCTCCACCTTTGCATACTTTTTACCATTTTTTTGAACCACTATCGCAAAAGGACTATAAAGAAATTGACAATCACTATCCCACTCTATATCTCTTATATTAAGAACCTGAGTGTGGGGGTCTTGCAAGTCTTGCATGTCATCAAAGATAGAATAGACTTCTGTCTCTAATACACCATGTCTATGTAAAAAGTAACGCAAATGTGGCTGATAGGCTAATACTAGTAGTCGAGACGGTATCCCTTGTCTTTGAAAAAGCCTAATTTGATTGAATGTATCATCAAATTCAAGCTTAAAGTGAGAATAATACCATGGAGTCAAATCAGCGTGCCATTGGCGGTTTGAACCATACCAAGCTGGTATAAAATAATACATAAAAACCTCCTAAATCAAGGGTTTATAAGTTTCATTTAATCTCAGAGCTTTCATTTCATCTTTAATTGTAAAAATCATACCTCCGAACATCATAAATAAACCTGGAATCATAGCAATCCTCAATAAATTTTCATCAGATAAAACAAATAACATTGGAGTACCTGCCATCAAAACATTAAAGATTCCTCCTATGATCGAAAAGCGCAACACTAATCGATTAATAAAATGACTTGTTTCCTCTCCTGGGTAAACTCCATAGATATACTCTCCAGATTTCTTCATCCGATCTGAGATTTGGTCTCCACTCATATTGACAAAAGCAAAGGCAATACTAAATAAAAAAATCATGGCAATATATGAATAAATCCATAATGGTTTTCCGACTCCATATTGAGCCGATAGTTCAGAGAAAACTGATGACTTCGGAAAAAGAGTCTGTAACAATAAAAAGATATAGGTAGGTAAACTTAAAAAACTCATTACATACATAAAAGGCATACCACCAGCTGGATTTAACATTATTTCCAAATAAGAATAGCGCTTAAATCGACTACGTAAACCAATCTTATGAACTGGTATACGATAACGCGCTCTATACATAAGTACCATCATATAAATTAATACAATACTACTCAATACAATAAGTAACATTACACCCATAGAAATTCGAACAAGCTGAAATGTATTTATAATATCTTGTGGAATATTTAAAATAATACTAGCTAGTAAAATAACTACAGAACCACCTACTCCAAGTTGAGCATTTAAATCTGATAACCATATGAGAAAGAAGGAGCCAGCTATTAATAACAGAGTATTCATTATGATCACTAATAAGGAGGAATAAAGATGTTGTATCGGTAAATTCAATGAGAGCGCTAAAGATTGAATCAAAGCAATGACTAGTGTTAAATACATCTTTCTTCTATCTTGAACTTCTACTGCCCCTGAAGAAATATTCAATTTCTTAGAAAAAGAGAGTAGTTGCCATAGAATCATTGACGACATCCATGGTGATAATCCTATAGAAAACAGAGACAAACTTCTCAGATTCCCTCCTAGTAGTGCTGTTGAAAACGCCAAATATGCCGTTGAACCACCTAGAAAGTCTCTACTGTTCAAATCAACAAAAGGAAGAGTAAGTCGGCTTCCCAATACATAGATAAACAGCAAAAATAAAGTTATCAATCCCTTTTTTACTGCTATTGATGAATAAATTTTTTTCACGAAATACTCCTTATTAAATCTTAGTTTGAATTTCACTATAGTTAAAATTTGTACTTGACTTAAGACTAGTTTTCCAAACTCTTTATAGCTTTAACCATTTCGTCAGGTCTATCTACAGAGAAAATACCACTGTAAATACTATCATCTAAGAATTTCCTAGTATTATCAAAAGTAAATATTTTTATCTCTTTATCCCTGGTCCTAGACAAGACATCCAAAACCTCTGCTCCATGATTAATATCTAAATAGACCGTCGCATCATCTAAAAGCCAATCAATCCTATTATGAATGATACTCTGATAAAGTTTCACATTTTCATAAACTGAAAGATGAGTTAAAGCAGGAGCACAATATACTGGAGCTCCGATATTAAAATGCCAATCTGGTAAAGACTTTATTAAATATTCTAAATGCTCTACTTCTAAAACCCATGTTGCAATAAAAGCATTCTTCTTAGATTGGTTACTACGTTCAAAATAATTAAGATTTGCTTTTTCTGATATCATTTCAGACCAATCTAAATCTCTATATACCCACCACAGTTCTCGAAGACGCGATATACTATAAGTCTTCCAAGGTTTATCAGGATCTGCAAAATGCGTAATTACCGGCCACTTTTTATTTAAATTTTCTATTTTCCCTGACATATGTAGAAAATCCAAACCAGTTAATTGATTAAACTTGTAATCTAAATGTAACCATCTAGTCTCAAAATAAATATTTAAGATACTTTGGTCTGCCATTTGAACTTGATCTTGCTTTTCTTCTGTCAATACCAATAACTCATGCGTAATATTTTGATCTCTCCACATATCATTATTGATTAATAATACTCCAGCATGAAACCATTAATAGAAAGTTCCTATCCATATTTGTCCTGTACTGCTGCTATAGAATAGCCATTAAAATCTAATTCAAATAAGGGACTTAAATCACCACTCACAATCAAGATATAAAGCTCTACCTTCTTCAACAATGTTAGGGATTAAAAATCTATAAAATGTAGCATAGTTTATAGAATTTGCCGTTTTAAAATCTTTAAAGTCACTAGAATCCAAACGAATATTTTTAATACTGGAATCAAAATATTTTAATTTAGGAACTAATAACTTAAACCATTCTGGTGCTATATCACTATTTAAAATATAAAAATCAACTTCTGTATTATGACAAAGAATCGACTTAATTGTTGTCTCTAACTAAACTAAATAAGCATTATCCGCTGCTAAGACAATTAATTTTCTTATGACTTTCCTTCCATAAAATTCTTAATCATTTCTACCATATCATCAGGTCTATCATGATGGCAAATCCCAACATATCTTTCCTCAGGTATACCAGAGAAATATGTGTTATCAAATGTTAACATTGGTTTTTGATGTTTTTTTACATACTCATAAACTATGTCCATTTTTCCGTCATGATTAATATCTAAATATAAGTCTGATTTCTCAACTATTTTCTCTACTAAAAGAGGCAATATATTTGGATATAAAGTCACATTATGAAAACGAGAAAGAGAAAGCAGCTCACCTGACATATTTGTAAATGCCGTAAGATGAAAATGGACATTGGGCAATTTCTGAATAAGATAGTCAATTTTTTCAACATTCCAAGAATTAGTTAAATTGACACAGTGAAATTTTGGTAGATATTCTTCAACAGTGTAACAAAGACCTTGTTCACTCCAATGTTTAACAACTTCAGACCACTCGAGTAAGTTATAATGCCACCAAACTTCCCTTAATCTACCTACAGAAAATTGATTCCAAGGTTTATCCTGAGATAAGAAATGTAAAATTGTCGGTAATGGATTTAATGAAATCTGAAAAATAAATTCATGATTATGTGCTGCAGCACCATAGTCAAATCCTATTTGAAAATTGTAATTCCAATCTAAATCTTTGTAACAATCATGAAAGAGCATATTTAAAATGGACTGATCTCCTTCTGCCACATTTTCATGTTCTTTTTCTGTTAATTCAATCAATTTTTGTCGAACATTTTCAGATTTCCATTTTTTATTATTGATTAAAAGAACACCAGCGTTAAAGCCAATTCCTACTCCAAAACAAGAACGTGCTGCTGCCAGATAATTTTCACCTAAATCTAGTTCAAACAAATCGGTCAAATCACCAGTTACAATCAAATCACTATCTAGATAGAGAGCTTTATCTTCTGTTACAAAATCTGGTATAAAATAGCGTGCAAAGGTCATATGATTGATATGAGGCAATTTATTTGACCAGTTCATTTGAAATTGGGGACCAATTAACTTACAATCAATCAAGTCGCTTCCTATTTCTTGTAATTTTGGTCGTAAGAAACGAAACCACTCTTGAGGAATGTCTTGATTGAAAATATAAACTTTCAAACCACTATTGTGATAACACAAAGATTTTAAGGCAGTCTCAATCTGTCTAATATATCCATAGTCTCCTGCAAAAACTACAGCTTTTTTATCTTCTAACATTTTATCTCCTTTAAGTTTAAGGTAATTCATTACGATAAGACAGTGAGCACTTGACTATTATATGCCTCATCTTCTATAAATTCAATATCTTGATCAAAATTATGTTCCGCAGTATGCTTGTGATGCAATTTAACCTTTGTATCAACTCCCATTTTCATCCATTCATACTCTGAATCAATATGACCAATATCTAGAACCCGATAACCCTTCTTAAAAAGATTATAGGATAAAATTTTAGCTGTAGGACCAAGCATACATAAAATAAGGCGATTTTCAGCATACTGTAATACAGCTTCTTGAATCTCTTCTATACGCGCATAAGCATTATGGGAGGGACAGATAATCCGCTTAATTGAATTTGCTCCATCAAATAAATCATTACCTACACCTGAACGAGAAGTTACTCCTTCTACAATCAGAATGTCCTTATCCTTCCAAATTTGTTTTAATTTTTCAAACTGACTAAACGATTTAGATTTGTCCACATAGTCTATGTATGGCCGAGATACAAATGTAGTCCCATACCAATCTGCTCTAGCTAATTCTACATAATCTTTTAAATGATGTTCTAAATGTCCCTTCCAGAAGGCTTCCGCTGCTGGTGTAAAATTAGAACGATCAGCAAATACATTTGGTAAGCCGATAACTAATTTTTCATCACTTTGAAGAGAAATAATCTCTTTCAACTGACTTGCAAGATTCTCATCATATACTTGATAAGGAATAGATTTCCCTAACATTAAATCCATCTCTCCATCTCCAAAGCGAATAATAGAAGATTGGTTTTCTATTACATAATCTAGAGTTTGACCGATATCCTTAACAATAATCGCTGGAGTTCTTGCTTGGAATGTTCCAGAAATAAGATTTTTAATATCTTCTACCATACGTTCAGGTGATTTTGAAAAGTATATCTGTTGTCCAAAAGAGCCATGTTGGGTACTCTCAAAAGAGAAAATGATTTTATTCATTTCATAAACTGACTTCACAATATCATGTGTCGAATGACCACAGCTAATATCCAAATACAAGCCCATTCTTACTTTTAATTGTTCTAATTTTTCTATAGTTATAGCTGGATGTAAACGAATATTTCGATAGTTATTTTGTAGTTCATATAACTTAGGCCCCATATCTGTCCAAGCTGCGACATCAAAAATAACATGTGGAAGATATTGAGCTAAATAGTCTAATTGTTCAATGTCTTGTGTATCTGTAAATATTAAGCAATGAAATGTCCCCTGATTATAATCTTTTAAAAACCGAGAATGGCTAGCATAGTCTTTGATAGCTTCTATCATTAAATTGATATCTTCTTTGTCAAATACCATTTGGTTATACATTCCATGCTGTGTATTGGAAAAGCTTAGGATAGGAATCCCAAGTTTATCAACATCTTTCAAGATACTGTCAACTTCCAATCCCTGATGGATATCCAAATAAATACCCACTTTTCTTTTCAGTTTTTCCAGTACAGGTGGAACAATCTGTGGATGTAATCTCACATTATCATATACAGCTAATTTTGTTAGTTCCTCACCCATATCCGTCCAAGCCGCAATATGAAATACCACATCTGGTAGAGCTGTAACCAGCTCCTCTATTCCTTCTAAATCTTGGGAATTAGTTAAAGTTAAACACGAAAATTCTCTATCTAGACGAGGTAGAAGTTCAAACTCTCCTATATGGTGTTGTAAAATCTGACTCCATTCCAAATCATGGAATTCCCACCATAAATCACGATAACGATTGGCTATCAAGGTAGTCCAAGGCTTTCTGTAGGTCGTAAAATGAATCACCACTGGTTTGTCATTAAAAGCTAGATGTTCCTGCCAATTATTATACAAAGCAACACCATCATATCCTACTTGTAAATTATAAGCTCGACCTAGCTCCAACCAATCATCTTGCAAGACTTGATTGAAAATCGTTTGATCTCCATTAAAATGTTCAAAACGACCTTCTTCAACTTCCTTTGTTGTTAGGATAGACTGTTCAATTAGTCGTTCTTTTAGTTTCTCTTGACGCCATTTTTCATTATTGATTAGTAGAACACCAGTATTAAAAACTTGACCATTTGCATCTCTAATCGCTGCGAGATAACGTTCTTCTATATTCTGCTCAAATAGATTGTCTAATTTATCATTGATAATTAAATCACAATCCAAATACAAAACCGTATCTTCTTGTATATAATCTGGGATAAAATATCTAGCATAAGCAATCGAACTAATGTGAGCTTGTTTTTTCCAATTCTGAAATACAGTCTGTTCAGGTAGTTTAACATCGATAATCTCACTACCTAACATGCGAGCTATTTTTCGTGGTTTTCGAAACCAATCTGGCATGATATCTTGATTTAAAATATAAATCTTAACATCTCGGTTGTAGTATAGGATAGATTTTATGGTTGTTTCTAATTGCGTGGTGTAATTACAATCACCAGCTAATACAATTGTTTTAATCATCTTATTCTCTTAAGCAATTCCCAAATGGTAGATTGCATCTACCAATAATTTTTTAGTGAAATAACCCTCTTTTAACAGATAGCTAAAGATCTTTATCCGATTCGTCATTTCTTGATATTCTTGTTGATTCATTTTATCAACTATCTCATGAACCTCTTCTAGGCTATCTGCCACAAAGCCCAAGCCTTGATCTACTATAAATTTAGCAGTTGACAAGCTACTTGGTACAATTACCGGTATGCCAGCTGTCAGATAGGTACTAACCTTATGAGATATATTCAGGGTGTAATATTGGTTACTTTCTCCATCATTTTGATGAGTTCCCCAGACAAGACCAAATCCACCTTTTGATAATTCTAGTAACAGTTCTTCGTCTTTTTTCCATCCTTCAATGCTAAGATTTCTAGCGTTAGAACTAGCCTCACCTTTATTTGAAAATACTCTTAAAGGCGTATCTTGAGACCAATTTTGTAAGTCTGGAAAACGCTCTAAACTTCCAGCAAAAAAAAGTTCTTTTTTAAAAGTTGGAGTATATAAGGATAAATCATGAGGATGATCCCACATACCTTGAATAAGAATCTTCTTAGTTGTCAGTCCTTCTTCAATCAGGCGGTCTTTCATTCTCTCTGACGGTACTATTAAAACATCTGATAAATTATACATATACATGTATTCTTTCATGAGATAATAGTTACTGTCAAACATGAGAGGGACAACATCATGGATAAAGCAAATAATTTTCACCTGCATATCCTTCAGCTTATCAAATAAGACACGATCAAATTCAAAGCCATTCCAAGTAGGAGACTGAAAGACTAATATATCTCCAATAGAGATACTGGCCATAATACCATCCAGACGCTTATTCATTTCAGAAGGACTATCTGAAGCAATATTGTAAAAATAAATACCAACTTCTCTAAATCCCAGTTGACTGGCTATCTTTTGAACAGCATTTTGAGCTAGAATGACGGTACTATCGCCAGCCATTCCATATAAGTTTGTTAAATGTAGTTTCATATTATATTATCTCATTTTTTATTACTATCTACGGAAGTAAAGACAATTTTTCCATCATTCTTCTATAAATATCTGTGAACTGTATATTTTATTCTTCTTCAAGACTATCTAATTGATTTCTGTCAATCAAAATATGGTTTATTAAATCATAACCCAAACTAACTAGGATAGACCACCTTTGAAACTCTTAGAAGTATCTTCCAGGTCCAGTAAGTGTCAATTCTTTAACTGCCTATATTTTAGTATCTATCACTATTCAATAATTCTTTAATCGTATCTACCATCTTTTCCGGTCTCTTAGATTCACAGATGAAACTTGCTTTTTCTACATGATGACAAGTATTATCAAATGAAAGAATAGGTTTTCCAATTTGATACACCTCTTCAATAATATTAGCAATTTCATTTTCATAATTAATATCCAAATAGAAATCAATCTTTTCTATGACCTTTTTGAAATTCATCGGATTGAATGAAGGTAGTATTCGTACATTTAAATATCGTTGTAAATCAACAATTTCAGATGCAAAGCCTGTATGAGCCAGAATTGAAAAGTGAACCTGCGGTAATTCTCTAATCAAATATTCCAGATGCTCTATGTGACAAGTATTTGTAAAAATAGCTGTATGATAGAGTGGTGCTTCTATGAGTGAGTTTAATCCCTTCTTAAAGTCAGCTTTTCTCATCACAATATCAGACCATTCCAAAGAATAATAGAACCACCAATCTTCTCTAAAGCGATTTAAATTCACTTGATACCATGGTTTGTCTCCTGTAAAATGAATAATTTTAGCAGTCTCTTCTAGTTCTAATGAATCAGTATACCAATTTTCAATTTGATAATTTCTTGCAACTGTATCCATTCCAACCATAAAATTATAAGAAGAATCTAAAGCATACCAACGATTTTCAAATAATTTATTTAAAATCCCCTGATCTCCGAAAGTACTAGTATGAAATTCATTTGTCAACTCAAGAAGTTTTTCTGTTGCATTTTCTTTTCTCCATAAAGCAACATTAATTAGCATAACTCCAGAATTAAAAGTAGATGGAACTAAGGCATCTGCTACAGCCACTAAAGGGTAATCAGTAATATCCTCTAAAAACAACTCATCTATATTTGTTCTAACTATAATATCTGAATCCAAATACAAGACCTTATCTTCCTTCACAAATTGAGGAATAAAATAACGAAAAAATGCAGCATAACTCAAATGAGACAATGGAAGATTATAGTCTCGTAGACTATGATTTGTTATTTTCACATTAACAATTTCTGACGATAATAACTCTAGTCTTTTAGACATTAATTGAAACCATTCTGATGAAATATCATCATTAAAGACATAAAATTTCAAATTACGATTGTGAGCACAAATTGATTTAATTGTTGTCTCTACCTTATCTTGATAACCATTATCTGCACCTAAAACAATAACTTTCTTTGTCATTTATCCCTCCTCTTAATCTATATACTTTCTAATTTCCCGAACCATTTGATCTGGATCGGTAGGAGAAAATACTTGAGCTCCCTCGTTGCAATGATTTGTATTTGAAAAAGAAAACACTGGTTTCCCCATATTCATTACTACATTTGTAATATCATCAATCTCATCATGATAGTTTATATCTAAATAAAAATCTAATTTTTTCATTACTTTATCATAAGAAAAACGATTGTACTGTTGATAAACTGTTACATTAGGATATCTCATTAAATCAATAATATTAGAGGCAACCCAAGTATGAGCTAATATAGAAAAATGAACATCTGGTAAATTTTCTATTAAATATTCTACTTGCTCCAGCTCACAACTATTTGTAAAAATAGCTGTGTATGCCTTAGGAATAACTGTCAAATCTTGATATGTCTGAAATACCCTTTCTTTACGTAACAAAATATCCGACCAATCTAGCCCCTGATAGAACCACCAAATATCTCTATAACGATTTTGACTCATATGCAACCAAGGTTTCTCTCCTGTATAGTGGATGATATAAGGCAAAACATCGTCAGGAAGGGCTGAATTGTACCACGATGATAGTACTTCTGGAGTTGCCTCAACAGCGATATGAATTAAACTATCTAAACCAACCATAAAATTGTATTTACGATCCAATTTTTTCCAGTTTTCCCCAAATACCATATTGAGAATACCTTGATCCCCAAAAACTTCTTGATGATGTTTATTTGTTAGCTCAATTAGTTTTGCAGAAAGATTTTCTTGTCTCCATTTACTAACGTTAATCAACATCATTCCTGAATTAAAGCGATTTTCATACCCTTTTACAAAATAGTCCCGAACACCAGCAATCCAATAGTCTCCTAATTCTTCCTGAAATAGTTCATCCAACGAATGAGTCACTACTATATCCGAATTAAGATATAAGGCTTCTTCTTCCACTACAAAATCTGCTATAAAATATTTAAAAAATGTAGCGTAGGATAAATAAGCACTTGGAAGATGATAGCCCTCTAATTGATGATTCGAAATCTTGACATTGACAATTTCTGAATCAATTACTTTTAATCGTCTATTCATAACTTGAAACCATTCACTCGGAAGATTATCATTAAAAATATAAAATTTTAAGTTTCTATTATGCGTACATACCGACTTAATTGTAGTCTCTAGCTTATTTAAATAACCATTATCTGCTCCAAGAACGATTGCTTTTTTCACTTTATTTCTCCTCATAGATTATCCCTGTTAATAAAAAGTCTAATTCCTCTAGCCTCTTAGTTTCAATACTGTTTTCTAGTCCTTTTTCATTTGCAATTCGATGCCAATAGTCTAGATAAAAATGATGTTATTAAACGTACTGACTTATATCGTAATCTTTTTATGCTACCATCGTAATCCTTTCCAATCTCAAATCATGATTATCTCTAATCATTTTTTCTGAAAAACCATTATTTGAAATGCTAATCTTTCGAATACGATATATAAGTTATTTTTTTACTTGCATAGATAACTTATAATTTGTACCTATATCTTCTTTAATCCTTCCTGCTGGAAATGTTATTTGATCAAATAGTTCACGTTTTGACAATATACACCATGAAGTTTGCAACGTTGAGTCTCCCCCTTCAAATTTAGGTAGCTGTTCGACTACTTTTCTCCCACTATAAACATTCTCATACTCATCTCCATATTCATAAGCTCTTTCCTCATCATAAGCACCATAATAAACTATTGAAACATCTACATTATACTTTATCATCAGTTCATATAAAGTTTCTAAGTAAGAAGAATCTACAAAAGTAAGATATGTCCCTATCGAACGTTCAATTCCAATATTTCTCGCTGAAGATAATCCACCATTTTCTTTTTTCAAAATAACGGAAACGAGTATCCTTAGCAAGATATTCTCTACAGATATATGCTGAATTGTCTGGGGAGGCATCATTGATTAATAAAACCTCAAACTTTGATACGTCTGATTCTGAATACTATCCAAGTACATTCGTAAATAATTCTCAACGTTATAGACTGGATCTGCGATACTGATTAATTCATTTCCATATTATAATTACTTTTCTCCTAAAATTTTTTGTATCTCTGTCACCATTCCATTTGCATCTTCTGTTCTAAAGACTTTACTATATCCACTTGAATCATGACTAGTATTCTCAAAAGTATAGACAGGTTTATTCTGTTCTATTGCTCTATTAACAATACCATCCACCTCTCCCCAATGGTTGATATCTAAATAAATATCTGATTTCTTCATCAAATCCTCAACAATATCATCATGATGAACATTTGTGTATATATTCACATTTTCATAACGATTGAAACTTTCAAGATAATCCGAAATATTTGTTTTAGCTGCTATATGAAAAGCTACCTCTGGCAGATTCTGAACAAGATAGTCTAAATTTTCTAAAGTGTCTGAAGCTGTTAAAGTGAAAACATGAAACTGGTGTTGTTTCCTTGGAATGATTTTCAATTCCTCCTGAGAGGTAACGATAGAATTAGCTGGTATATCTTTATAAATCAGAGCATTTGCTCCAATTATGACATTATCTCCAATAGTCACTCCTTTTAAAATGACAACATTAGTTCCAATCCAACAATTGTTTCCTATCGTTATTTTGTCAGCAGTAAATTGAATTTTTTCGATATGGTAATTTGAGTATTTATGATTATGATCAAAAATCCTTACCCCATCTCCAAACATGGTATCCTTACCAATTTCAATTTCTTTACCACAACGAATCGTACAATGGTCATTAAAGAAAACTCTATTTCCAAGTGTTAATTTAGCATTATTAGCTACTTCTAAACTTACAAATGAACGAAATGTAACATCTGTTCCTAATTCAATAGTACTAGTAGGAGAAATCTCTATATGATGAAAATCTCCTAATAACTTTACCGAATCTTTAAAATCCATGTTTATCTTCCACTTCTCTTAATTTTTCAATCATTGTTTGAACTTGTTCTACTTTGTAGGTTATCTGTCCCACTTCACGATATTTTGTATTTTCAAAAGCTAAAATTAACTTTCCTCTTTCTGAAAATTGGTCTAACATTTCCTCTGTTTTTTCACCATGATTAATGTCTAAAAGCACCTGACTAGTCTCAATTAATTCTTGATCCAGTTCTACTAAATAATTAATCCCAGCATAAACAGTGACATTTGGATAGATCAACAATTGTTTCAAACGATCACTGACCATTACTCTAGCCGCTATCTTAAACTGAATATCTGGCAAGGATTGAATCAATGTATCAATTTGTTCAATATGATCTGAAGACGTATAAATTAAACAAGTAAGAGGTTCTCTGATAGGATAGATATGGGATTTTTGTAGTGGGTGTAAATGATGATTTTTCCCTAACTCTGTCCATTCAATACTATGATAATACCACCAAACATCACGATAGGTCTGCGCAGCTAAATCAAACCACGGCTTTCTATGTGAGAGATAGTGGATAATACTAGGATAATCTTGACCTTCAGGAAATTGATAATCAGTGAACTGTTTATGAATGACAATATGATTATAATCAAAGTCCAATTCCAACCATCTGTTTTCAAAAAGCATATTTAAAATACTCTGATCAGCCTGATCAACCTTATCATGCCATTCATTGGTTAAGTCAATCAGCTTTTGAGTCATATTCTCTTGCTTCCAAAAAGCATTATTAATCAAGAGAACACCTGCATTAAAGATTTCTCGACCGAAATAGGCTCTTCCCCCGAAATCTCTAACAGCAGCCAAAGGATAATCTTGTAAATCAGTAGCAAACAAGTCATCTAGATTTTTCGTTATAACTAAATCACAATCCACATATAGAGCCTTATCTTCTTTCACGAAATCAGCTACAAAATAACGCAGAAAAACAGTGTAACTAATATCCGTTTTATAACGTGAAATTTGCTCAGACGTCACTCGGCAATTGATAATTTCTGAATCAAACTTTTCTAAGCGCTTATTTAATTGCTTCATCCATTCATTTGGAAAATCACTATTAATCAAATAGAAACGGATGGAGCGATTGTGGTAACAAATAGACTTGATAGTCGTTAAAACTTGGTCTACATAGGCATAATTTGCTGCGAGGACAATAGCTTTCTTTTCATTTTGCACCTGTACTGATAACTGATTTAAAAGAGTTCTTTTCATTTCAAACTCTTTATACGTTGCTGTAGCAGATAATCCACTAGCTTGACCGTTTGCTAGACTGACTTCCAGCATCTGACGATAAACTGCCAAGTGTTTTTCAAGAGGATATCCCATATTAACTAGTAGAGTAATACGCTCAGACATAGCATCAACCAAGGCATGCATCCACTTTTCCGTCCAAATTCTGGAGCTACTTCCTTCTCTTTGGCGATAAGCATATAAGCCTTTATTCAAATAAATTGTCTTCTCAGCAAGTAAGTAAATCTTTTGATTGAGATAACCATCTTCTCCTAGCTTACCTACATCAAAACGTAAGTGCTTAACCAAATCTGCCTTATAAAGCTTTCCCCCAACAGATATCAAAGCGAAACTCTTCATTTCTTGAGACTCGTACAAGTTTTCAAAGATAGAAACATTGTCATAGACTTTCTCATAATAGGAATCTCCAAATACATGGAAGTAGTACATCCCCTCAGCTTCATTAAAAGAATAATAATTTCCAACAGCAATATCAGCCTGATACTCCGTTATTTTTTTATATAGGATTTCTACATAATCTAACTCGACCCAATCATCCGAATCAACAAAGGTCACATAAGATCCAGTCATTCGATCTAAGCCCATATTTCTTGCTTCAGATTGCCCACCATTTTCTTTTTCAATGTAAACAATACGATTATCTTTTTGTGCATACTCTTGACAAATTTCACCCGAATTATCTGTAGAACCATCATTTATGACAATAATTTCAAGATTTTTGTAAGTTTGGTTAATTAAACTATCCAAACATTTATCTAGGTAATGTTCAACATTATAAACGGGTACAATTACCGTAATTTTTTCAGTCATGAAGCTATTCTCCTTTCCTAATATTATAACATTTTTTTGCTATTTTTTAAGCTATTAAGGAATTTCCAAATTAAAAAATATATTTATTTCATTGATAGAATCATTCATACCGCACTAAATTATAATTATCTCTTAAATTGAATAATAATGCAAAATATAAGTTAAATAACTTAAAATATTTAGCGTTATAATCTTACTGCAGTTACACAATAACATTTTCGAATGATCAATCCTAAAGATAAATTTTTAATTCATCTCAGACATCTAAAAAATGACTCGTCTATATGCATATCAAGTATCTTTTAGAAATCTATCGATGTAACTAGCTTTATTATTTTAGAATAGCTATCTAATAAACGTAAAAAAGCGACCCACATCAAAAATTAGATAACATTCTAATTTTTGAGTATAAGCCACTTTTTCTATCTAAAAATAGAGAAACACAAATTTGTGAAATGTGTTTTACTAACCTTTAAAATATTTAGCTGCAATTGCTTTTTTGACAAAAACTTGTTGATAAGATTCCACGTCTCCATGTTTAAGAGTTTCTTCTTCATGAATAGATAATCGCCATTTATAAGCTTGAATTTCTCTATCTAATAACTCCTGAGGAGCTCCAATTAATTGGAGAATAGTCATACGTTCTTCAATACTCTTTAAGGGATATACATCTGCAAGATTGACTGTCCTTGTAACACTTGTAGAACGTTTTCTATGAATATAAATAGCCTTATTCATAAAAGCAATTTTATCTGCCTGAAGATAAACTTTATAAGTTGTGTAATCATCCTCTACACTTTTATCTGTTGGATATACAATATCCTTAAACAGCTCTGTCTTGTATAACTTCGCCCATGGAACTGTGAAACATTGACTGAAATTATACTTACTGTCATATTGATGGTTAAACCATTCAAATGGCGTATAAGTCTGCTCAAAATAATCATCTGCTCCTACATGAATCAAAAAACTAGCTTGATCATCCAAAAATTGAGTAAAGTTTCCGATTGCAATATCTGCATCTGTTTTTTTCAATAAATCATAAAGATTTTGGATATGATCCAACTCCAACCAGTCATCATTATCTACAAAAACGATATAATCCCCAGTTACAACTTCCAAGGCACGATTGCGGCTAGAAGAAACTCCACCGTTTCTTTTATGATAGACTTTAACACGTTCATCTTGATTTTGATAACGTTGACAGATTGCTGCTGAACCATCTGTTGAGCCATCATTAATCAAAATAATTTCAAGATTTTGATAGGTTTGTTGAACGATGCTATCCAAACATTTTTCAAGATATAGTTCTGACATATAAACAGGAACGATAACACTTATTTTTTCCATCATTTTAATCATACACTCCTTTTCTGATGCAATATATAAAACACAAAGTCGATTTCAGTACAGTAGGTATTTTTTAAGATATGCCCTAAATCAATTCTAATATTTCTAATAACGGTTTAGTCACATTTAACTTCCCCAGCATTTTGTAAGTATTCTTTTATAAATCCTGATATATCCTTACTCATGATTTTATCCAATCGTTCAGAAATAATGTCTTCTGGCCAATTCCACCACGCAATTTCTAACATTTGTTCACGGAAAGTAGGCTCTGCGATACGATAACGAATCACTTTGGCTGGATTGCCTCCTACAACAGCATATGGTTCTACATCCTTGGTCACTAGAGCACCTGCTGCTATGACTGCACCATCTCCAATAGTTACCCCAGCCATGATTTGAGCATTGTTACCAATCCAAACATCATTACCAACTCGAGTTGGACTTTTCAAAATATGATCATCAGTCATCTGCAATGACTCATCCGTGTAAAATACTTCTAAACTCTTGAATGGATAAGTTGTAATCAACTCTAAATCATGATTTGCAGTGATAAATTGAACATTATGCCCAATAGAACAATAATCACCAATTATAACCTGACCTCCGTGGTCATAGTCAATTAATTGTGGAATGCCATATGTATGTTTCCCTACCATTAAGGCTCCGTAATCAATTAAATAACGACAAGTATATTTTGTCAAGTAATCAAATAAATCTGGACGCGAATCATATATTCGTATTTCTAAGGGAATCGTTTCCTGATGTAATCCTTCCCAGTAGGAATGCCCTACTTCTTCATAGCAACACTCAAAAACTGCTGTTAGTTGCTCTGACTTAGAATATAATTTAAGTTTGTGATCTTCTAATTTCCAAAACCGCTCATTATCATGACCTGCTCCACCAATATCTCTAATCTTACCATCAGATAAGAATTGAAAATAACGTTGGTGTTGCTTATTTTTATGTGAAAATAGACAGAATTTTCCAGATAGCAATTAAAACTTCCCCCTTCAACTAAATTGACTATATCTATCAGTGTGTCTACAATATGAATAACTTGTCATCCAACTAAAACTTTTATACAAATTTAATGTTACTAACCATTAATATAGAGGTACTATATAGCGTTCTGTTATTATATACATCTTACCACAAATAGCCTTATAATAAAAGTAACTTACATACAATTAACAACTCGGAAATATAATCATACACAATTCAATGTCATGCCGATGAAGTTTTATTTCTTCAAGGATATTAATCAACAAGTAAAATGAAGTCTTAAAGTCTTGTTTACCATAGGCTACAATCGTACAGGAAAAATGTGAATACAAATATCGATCATTAGTGGACATTTACGACGAAATAATGCAAAAAATCCCCTGGATGAGTTTCCATCCAAGGGATTTTTCATAAATCGAAATAATAATAATACTTTTTATGTATTTTTAACCCGATTACTCTTCATCATCACGTTTACGGCGTTTCGCGATCAGACCTAGACCAGTCACAGCTGCCAAGGCTCCAAGGAGTACAGATGTCTTAGAAGCTTCTGTACCTGTATTTGGCAATTGCTGTCTTGACTTACCTGCTGATTCAGATGCTGATGTGCTTGCTGATTCTGATGCACTTGTTGATGCTGACTCAGATGCGCTTGTTCTTGCTGATTCTGATGCACTTGTTGATGCTGATTCAGATGCTGATGTGCTTGCTGATTCAGATGCACTTGTTGATGCTGATTCTGATGCACTTGTTGATGCTGACTCAGATGCTGATGTGCTTGCTGATTCAGATGCTGATGTGCTTGCTGATTCTGAAGCACTTGTTGATGCTGACTCAGATGCTGATGTGCTTGCTG
>NZ_VMNE01000011.1:0-38179 GCF_013277565.1 Streptococcus sp. k-90
TCGATCCCGTTAACTCCCATTTTAGCGGGTGTAGTTTAGTGGTAAAACTACAGCCTTCCAAGCTGTTGTCGCGAGTTCGATTCTCGTCACCCGCTTTGAACTTTGTTCTTTGTACCAAGTTTTTAACTTGGGCGCGTAGCTCAGGTGGTTAGAGCGCACGCCTGATAAGCGTGAGGTCGGTGGTTCGAGTCCACTCGTGCCCATAGTGTTTAGTCCATTTATCTTTTCATTAAGAGGACACGGGATTGTTCCCGTATAAACTATTTTGGAGGATTACCCAAGTCCGGCTGAAGGGAACGGTCTTGAAAACCGTCAGGCGTGTAAAAGCGTGCGTGGGTTCGAATCCCACATCCTCCTTTTTTATTAACGCGGGATGGAGCAGCTCGGTAGCTCGTCGGGCTCATAACCCGAAGGTCGTAGGTTCAAATCCTGCTCCCGCAATAAGGCTCGGTAGCTCAGTTGGTAGAGCAATGGATTGAAGCTCCATGTGTCGGCGGTTCGATTCCGTCTCGCGCCATTTATATATTTTGGAAGGGTAGCGAAGAGGCTAAACGCGGCGGACTGTAAATCCGCTCCTTCGGGTTCGGGGGTTCGAATCCCTCCCCTTCCATTTTACGGGCATAGTTTAAAGGTAGAACTAAGGTCTCCAAAACCTTCAGTGTGGGTTCAATTCCTACTGCCCGTGTTAATAGAATTATGGCGGGTGTGGTGAAGTGGTTAACACACCAGATTGTGGCTCTGGCATGCGTGGGTTCGATCCCCATCACTCGCCTATTTTATATTATTGGGGTATAGCCAAGCGGTAAGGCAAGGGACTTTGACTCCCTCATGCGTTGGTTCGAATCCAGCTACCCCAGTTACTATTTGCCGGCGTGGCGGAATTGGCAGACGCGCTGGACTCAAAATCCAGTGTCCGCAAGGACGTGCCGGTTCGACCCCGGCCGCCGGTATAGTATAGAAATAGGAACGTAGTTAATCTTCGTTCCTTTTTTGTATTATTTTATGGTATAATAATAGTTATTCAAATTTTATTTAGATTAAGAAAGTGTAGGATAGTATGTCTCGTTCTATCGATTTATTAAAACATCGGTATTTGAAAAATATTAAAGAAAATCCTGAATTGTTTGTCGGAATTGAGTTGGAGTATCCTGTTGCAAATTTAGAAGGTGATACTACAGATATTGAAATTATCAAACACTTATTCCGATATTTAGTTTCTGCTTTGGATTTCACTGTAGAAAAGGTAGATGATTTTGGATGTCCTATTCAGTTAGTGGATCCAGTAAGTCAGGATGCTATTTTATTTGAAGTTTCCTATACTACGATTGAGTTTGCATTTGGCAAGGCTGAAACGATTCAAGAGGTTGAAGAACGTTTTAGTATTTATATGGAAGCAATCCAGAAGAAGTTAGCTGAATCAAATCATGCTATTGTTGGCTGTGGTATTCATCCCAACTGGGATAAAAATGAGAATTGTCCAGTGGCTTACCCACGGTATCGCATGTTGATGGACTATTTGAATTTGAGTAGAAATGTGACTAAATCAGAGTTGCATCATTTCCCTGAATATGGTGCTTTTATCTGTGGGAGTCAGGTTCAGCTTGATGTTTCAAAATCTAACTACTTACGGGTGATTAATGCTTTTACTCAAATTGAAGGGGCTAAGGCTTATTTATTTGCCAATTCTGAGTTTACAGGGGCGGATTGGGATACGAAAATTTCAAGGGATATTTTCTGGGAAGAATCGATGCATGGTATCTATCCAGAAAATGTCGGAGTCAATGCTAGGCTCTTTAAAGATGAGGATGATTTTTTTGATTATCTAGATCATTCTGCAATTTTTACTGCGGAACGTAATGGACAAACATATTATTTTTATCCGATTCAGGCCAGGGACTATTTGCCTACATCTGAAATCCAAGCATATGCTCTGAATGGGGATAAGATTCTTATTTACCCTCAAGAGAAGGATTTTGAAACTCATCGTAGTTATCAGTACCAAGACTTAACGACTCGCGGAACGGTTGAGTTTCGTAGTGTGTGTACTCAACCTCTTGATAGAACCTTCGCTTCAGCAGCTTTTCACTTGGGATTATTGGTTAATTTAGATAAGTTAGAAGCTTACTTAGGAACAGAACCTTTCTTTAAAGAATCTGGGCGAAATTATAAGTTTTTAAGACGACAATTTTCTAAGAAAAAGCTTACAGAACAGGAAGAAACTGCGATTATAGAGTTTTCCAAAGACTTACTCCTGCTAGCTGAGGAAGGACTGGAGATGAGAAATAAGCAAGAAATGACCTACTTACAGCCTTTGAAAGAAGAATTGAATCTATAATTTCTCTTATAAAGGGAGAATTTTCTGAAAAATCATGATATAATGGTAGAGACTATAGATAAAGGATAGAGAGTAATGACATTAGTTTATCAATCAACGCGTGATGCGAAAAATACAGTAACTGCTAGCCAAGCTATTTTGCAAGGTTTGGCGACGGATGGTGGTTTATTTACACCGGTTACTTATCCAAAGGTAGATTTGGACTTTGACAAATTAAAAGATGCTTCTTATCAGGAAGTTGCTAAGTTAGTTTTGTCAGCATTTTTAGATGACTTTACAGCTGAGGAGTTGGACTACTGTATCAACAATGCCTATGATAGCAAGTTTGATACTCCAGCTATAGCACCATTAGTGAAATTAGACGGGCAATATAACTTGGAACTTTTTCATGGTTCAACAATTGCTTTTAAGGATATGGCCTTGTCTATTTTGCCATACTTTATGACAACAGCTGCTAAGAAACATGGCTTGGAGAACAAAATCGTCATTTTGACAGCGACATCTGGTGATACTGGGAAAGCTGCTATGGCAGGATTTGCGGATGTACCTGGTACTGAGATTATCGTCTTTTATCCAAAGGATGGTGTCAGCAAGGTTCAAGAGTTGCAAATGACCACTCAGACTGGCGACAATACTCATGTTATCGCTATTGATGGTAACTTTGACGATGCGCAAACAAATGTGAAGCATATGTTTAACGATGTGGCTCTTCGTGAAAGATTAGCGGTCAACAAGTTGCAATTTTCATCAGCTAACTCTATGAATATTGGCCGTTTGGTGCCACAAATTGTCTACTATGTTTATGCCTACGCTCAGCTTGTTAAAACTGGTGAGATTGTGGCTGGTGATAAGGTCAACTTTACCGTACCAACAGGAAACTTTGGAAATATCTTGGCTGCCTTTTATGCCAAACAAATCGGTCTTCCAGTTGGTAAATTGATCTGTGCTTCAAATGACAACAATGTTTTGACAGACTTCTTCAAGACACGTGTTTACGATAAGAAACGTGAGTTTAAGGTGACAACTAGTCCATCTATGGATATTTTGGTATCTTCAAACTTGGAGCGTTTGATTTTCCATCTTTTGGGTAATGATGCGGTTAAAACAGCTGAACTCATGAATGCCTTGAATAGCCAAGGTCAATATGAGTTGACAGACTTTGATGCAGAGGTTCTTAACCTCTTTGCAGCTGAATATGCGACTGAGGAAGAAACAGCGGCAGAAATCAAGCGTGTTTATGAGTCAGATTCTTATATCGAGGATCCACATACGGCGGTTGCCTCAGCAGTTTATAAGAAATACCAAGCTTCTACTGGAGATGTAACTAAGACAGTGATTGCTTCAACAGCTAGTCCATACAAGTTCCCAGTGGTTGCAGTAGAAGCGGTAACAGGAAAAGCAGGCTTAACTGACTTTGAAGCCTTGGCTCAATTACATGAAATCTCAGGAGTGGCAGTGCCGCCAGCAGTTGACGGGCTTGAAACAGCTCCTGTTCGTCACAAGACAACAGTGGCAGCTGCTGATATGCAAGCAGCAGTTGAGGATTATCTAGGACTTTAAGACAGAAGGAGTAAACTCGGTTGGGAAGCCAACTGAGTTTCTTTTCATCAGGAGGACGGATTGTTTAAGAAAAATAAAGACATTCTTAATATTGCCTTGCCAGCTATGGGCGAAAACTTTTTGCAGATGCTCATGGGGATGGTGGATAGTTATCTGGTTGCTCACTTGGGCTTGATAGCTATTTCGGGTGTATCAGTAGCTGGCAATATTATCACGATTTATCAGGCGATTTTCATCGCTCTGGGAGCTGCTATTTCCAGTGTTATTTCAAAGAGTTTAGGGGAGAAGAATCAGTCTAAGCTAGCCTACCATGTGACTGAGACGTTGAAAATTACTTTACTATTAAGTTTCCTTCTGGGATCTTTGTCCATCTTCGCTGGGCAAGAGATGATAGGACTTTTGGGGACGGAGAGAGATGTAGCTGAGAGTGGTGGACTCTACCTATCTTTGGTAGGCGGATCGATTGTTCTCTTAGGTTTAATGACTAGTCTGGGAGCCTTGATTCGTGCAACGCATAATCCACGTCTGCCTCTCTATGTTAGTTTTTTATCCAATGCCTTGAATATTCTTTTTTCAAGTCTAGCTATTTTTGTTCTGGATATGGGGATAGCTGGTGTTGCTTGGGGGACAATTCTATCTCGTTTGGTTGGTCTTGTGATTTTGTGGTCGCAATTAAATCTACCTTTTGAGAAACCGACTTTTGGTTTAGATAAGGAACTATTGACATTAGCTTTGCCAGCAGCTGGAGAGCGGCTCATGATGCGGGCTGGAGATGTCGTGATCATTGCCTTGGTCGTTTCTTTTGGAACGGAGGCAGTGGCTGGAAATGCAATCGGAGAAGTCTTGACCCAGTTTAACTACATGCCTGCCTTTGGCGTTGCTACGGCAACGGTCATGCTGGTAGCTCGAGCAGTTGGAGAGGATAATTGGGAAAGAGTAGCTAGTTTGAGCAAGCAAACCTTTTGGCTTTCTCTGCTTCTCATGTTGCCCTTGACGCTTAGTGTCTATGCCTTGGGCATACCACTGACTCATCTCTATACGACTGATTCTCTAGCGGTGGAGGCTAGTGTGCTAGTGACACTTTTTTCACTACTTGGTACTCCTATGACGATAGGAACAGTTATCTATACAGCAGTATGGCAGGGTTTGGGCAATGCTCGGCTTCCCTTTTATGCGACAAGTATAGGAATGTGGTGTATCCGCATTGGAACAGGATATCTGATGGGGCTTGTTTTTGGTTGGGGCTTGCCTGGTATTTGGGCCGGAACCCTTTTGGATAATGGTTTTCGCTGGTTATTTCTACGCTACCGTTACCAGCGTTATATTAGATTGAAAGGATAGGAAATGCAAAAAACAGCTTTTATTTGGGATTTAGATGGGACTTTATTGGACTCTTACGAAGCGATTTTGTCAGGGATTGAGGAAACTTTTGCTCAGTTTTCTATTCCTTATGATAAGGAGCAGGTGAGAGAGTTTATCCTCAAGTTTTCTGTGCAAGATTTACTGGAGCAGGTGGCAGAAGAGCGAACTTTGGATGCGGAAGTACTAAATCAAGTGCGTGCCCAGAGTCTTGCTGAGAAGAATGCTCAAGTAGTCTTGATGCCAGGTGCGCGTGAAGTGTTGTCTTGGGCAGACCAAGTAGGGATTCAACAGTTTGTTTACACTCATAAGGGAGATAATGCTTTTACTATTCTAAGAGACTTGGGTTTGGAATCCTATTTTAAAGAGATTTTAACCAGTCAGAGTTTCTTTGCGCGTAAGCCAAGTCCAGAAGCGGCTAACTATCTGTTAGACAAGTATCAGTTGG
The DNA here is from genome assembly GCF_013277565.1 of Streptococcus sp. k-90. Taxonomy (GTDB): domain Bacteria; phylum Bacillota; class Bacilli; order Lactobacillales; family Streptococcaceae; genus Streptococcus. The sequence continues at coordinate 5,703 of NZ_VMNE01000011.1, forward strand.
ATCCTGACAATACTTATTATATAGGGGATCGGACTCTGGATGTGGAATTTGCCCAGAATAGTGGGATTCAAAGTATCAACTTTTTAGAGTCGACTTATGAAGGAAATCATAGGATTCAAGCGTTAGCAGATATTTTCCGTTTTTTTAAGGCTGAGCGATAAAAAGATTGTGTCAGTTTTGTGACAGAGACCTAACAAACTATTTCAAGTAACCGAGTTTGTTACAAGGAATAGACAGTTCTGTTAAATAGGCCCGAGAGGTCTTTTTTTCTGCATTTTTTGTGTTATGATAGACAGGTACTCATTTGAAAGGAATTTGAAAGAATGAAGAAAAGAATATTATTAGCCTCAACAGTAGCCTTGTCATTTGCCCCAGTATTGGCAACTCAAGCAGAAGAACTTCTTTGGACTGCACGTAGTGTTGAGCAAATTCAAAATGATTTGACTAAAACGGACAACAAAACTAGCTATACCGTTCAATATGGTGATACCTTGAGCACCATTGCAGAAGCCTTGGGTGTAGATGTCACAGTTCTTGCGAATTTGAATAAAATCACGAATATGGACTTGATTTTCCCAGAAACTGTTTTGAAAACGACTGTCAATGAAGCAGAAGAGGTAACGGAAGTTGAAATCCAAACTCCTCAAGCAGACTCTAGTGAAGAAGTGACAACTGCGACAGCAGATTTGACAACCAATCAAGTGACGGTTGATGATCAAACTGTTCAGGTTGCAGACCTTTCTCAACCGATTGCAGAAGCTCCAAAAGCGGTAGAAACTACAAGTACAAAAGAAGTAGCATCAAGTTCAGAAGTTACAGAGACAGTGACTGCTTCAGAAGAAGTCGCGCCATCTACAGGAAATTCTGTTTCAGAGAAGCAAACAGCCGAAACAAGCAATGCAGTTGCAGAAGCAGCTCCTCAGGCAACGACTCCAGCTGAGAAAGAGGAAACACAAGCAAGCCCTCAGGCTGAGTTAACAGTGGAAACAACTACAACTCCAGTAGAAGAAAAAGCAATAGAAACAACTGCAACAAGTTTAGAAGAAGTAAAAGAAGTAGCATCAAGTGAAGCTACACCAGCAGTTTCTACTTATCAACCAGAAGAGGTGAAAACAGTTTCAACAACTTACGCGGCTCCAGCTGCGCCCGATTATGCTGGACTGGCAGTAGCGAAATCTGAAAATGCTGGCCTTCAACCACAAACAGCTGCCTTTAAAGAAGAAATTGCTAACTTGTTTGGCATTACATCCTTTAGTGGTTACCGTCCAGGAGATAGTGGAGATCACGGAAAAGGTTTGGCTATCGATTTTATGGTACCAGAAGGCTCAGAACTAGGGGATAAGATTGCGGAATACGCTATTCAAAACATGGCCAGCCGTGGAATTAGTTACATTATTTGGAAACAACGTTTCTATGCTCCATTCGATAGTAAATATGGACCAGCTAATACTTGGAACCCAATGCCAGACCGTGGTAGCGTGACAGAAAATCACTATGACCACGTTCACGTTTCAATGAATGGATAAATCAGACTTTGTAATATCATTTTGACGAATGAGATCTAGCTTTCGTGATAGAGAGCGATTCTCGTTCGTTTTTTTCTTTGTCATACTCTTCGAAAATCTCTTCAAACCACGTCAGTTTTATCTGCAACCTCAAAGCTGTGCTTTGAGCAACCTACGGATAGCTTCCTAGTTTGCTCTTTAACTTTCATTGAGTATCAATATGAATGGAAAATGGGAAGTTACCATTTTGCAATGATTGAAGCATGATTCTTGCAATTTATTTTACTTTGCATTATGATTGACTAATCAACTATTGATGAGTCAATCGAAAGGAAGAAGACATGATAGAGATTCAAGATTTACTGTATCAACTCCGCTTGTCTGAGCAAGCGAGTACTCAATTGTTTGAAAAAAGGCTTGGGATTAGTTTGACACGGTATCAGATTTTACTGTTTTTACTGGAGAATTCTCCCTGTAATCAAATAGCGGTTCAGGAGCGTTTGAAGATTGATCAGGCTGCTTTGACTCGACATTTCAAAATTCTGGAAAAGGAAGGTTTGGTGGAGCGTCATCGTAATCCTGAAAATCAGCGGGAAGTGTTGGTAGAGGCTACGAAGTATGCCAAGGAGCAGTTAGTGGTGAATCCACCTTTGCAGCATATCAAGGTTAAGCAAGCGATGAAAAGTATCTTAACAGAGTCTGAAATAACAGAACTCAACCGTTTATTAAATAAATTGGTTTTGGGTATTGAAAATATAGAAATTTAAGGAGAAATAGATGTCAATTATTACAATCATTTTAGCAACGATCGTTGCTTTGGAGCATTTTTACATTTTTTATTTGGAAAGTGTTGCAACGCAATCAGAAGCGACTAGTCGTGTCTTTAACATGGACAAGGAAGAATTGGCTCGTCCGTCAGTAAGTTCACTGTTCAAAAATCAAGGGATTTATAATGGTCTGCTAGGAGTTTTTCTCTTGTATGGTATTTATTTCTCACAGAATTTAGAAATTGTGACTATTTTTGTTTTATTTGTGATTGGGGCGGCGGCTTACGGCTCTTTCACAGCAGATAAGAAAATTATTTTGAAGCAAGGTGGACCAGCTATTTTAGCCTTGATTAGTATTTTACTCTTTAAATAAATTTGAAAGGCGGTACTAGTCTTGCTAGTCCTTTTCACTCTAGAATAAGGGAAATATGTTATACTTGTTTTATTGTCGGAAAAAGAGTTTCATGGAATTGGTTGTAAGGAGTTAGAAATGAAAGTATTAGTGACTGGTTTTGAGCCCTTTGGAGGGGAAAAGGTCAATCCAGCTTTGGAGGCCATTAAAGGTTTACCAACTGAAATCCATGGTGCGGAGGTCCGTTGGTTAGAAGTGCCAACAGTCTTTCACAAATCGGCCCAAGTATTGGAAGAAGAGATGAATCGTTATCGACCTGACTTTGTCCTTTGTATTGGGCAAGCAGGTGGAAGATCTAGCTTGACGCCTGAACGAGTAGCTATTAATCAAGACGATGCACGCATCCCAGATAATGAAGGTAATCAACCGATTGACCTTCCCATTCGCCAAGATGGTGCTTCGGCCTACTTTAGCAGTTTGCCGATTAAAGCGATGGTCCAAGCTATAAAAATGGTGGGCTTGCCGGCCTCTATTTCCAATACGGCAGGGACTTTTGTCTGCAATCATTTGATGTATCAGGCCCTCTATTTGGCAGAAAAGAAATTTCCACATGTTAAGGCAGGTTTTATGCATATTCCTTATATGATGGAACAGGTGGTGAATCGACCGACTACTCCAGCTATGAGTTTAGTGGATATTAGGCGAGGGATAGAAGCAGCAATCGGCGCCATTATAGAACATGGAGATCAGGACCTCAAGTTGGTAGGCGGAGAAACTCATTGATAGAAAAAAGCTTGAGGGAAAACCTTCAAGCTTTTGGACGTTTTCGAGCTAGTACTGCTCGGTAGAAAATTATTTTATTGATTTGAATATAGGGAAGAAGTGAAAAACTAGCAATCCCAAAAGTAATCCAATTGAGGAAATACCAAGGAAGGAGTTGTAAGTCTAGAACAAAGCGCTGAAATTTGTAGCCTTTCATCAGAAAACGGCTGGTTTTAAGTATTTGCCCTGGTTTAGCTTGGCTCAAGTCTAGGGTGTCACAGAGGAGAAATTCTACCTGCGAATAGGCATAGTACTGTGGAATATAGAGACTGTTTCCTATAATCATCAAGAAAATACTTGCTAGAAAGTAAAGACCAAAGGTCATGAGGAAGCGCTCGGTTTCAATTGACGTGAGATCCAGATTAGGAAATTCAGGATGGATTGCAACGAATTTCTTTGCTAGAAAGCTACTGTAAAAGAGGAAGTAAATCCCGAGTAAACTAGGAATGCTCCATAAGAAAAGATAGAAGCGTTTGAGAAGGAGAGTCAAAAAGGTTTGTGAAAAGTGTGCTTCGTTAAAGAGAGTGAGACTATTTTTGACAGATAGTTCTGTATCAGGATTTTTGATGAGTTTCAGGGTTGTATAGACTGAACTGGTTAGGAGAATCGTCCCGATAAAGGAGACTAATAGTGGGAAAAGGTAGGCTTGGGATACATGGCCAAACACGCTTAAAAAGGGTTCTTCTAAAATAGCTTCGTTGATACGCTCTAAGGGATTGAGGAAGCCAGACAAGATGACCAGTATGCTAGGTAAGAGATAGACAAGAAAGAGGCGGGGATTTTCAGCTTGAAATTGTCTAGCCTGCAGACGAATGGTTTTTAAATCAATTTTTGGGTATTTCATTCTCTCATTATACCATAGTTCGTGACAGTTCCAGCTTTTTTTGATAAAATCATACAGTATGCCCTTGGGCACAAAGTATGAACTGGGACTGTTTTTCCCAGCTTCGGAGGTAGAAAATGTCAGATTCACCAATCAAATACCGTTTGATTAAGAAAGAAAAACACACAGGAGCTCGTCTGGGAGAAATCATCACTCCCCACGGTACATTTCCGACACCTATGTTTATGCCAGTTGGGACTCAAGCTACTGTCAAAACTCAGTCACCTGAAGAATTGAAGGAGATGGGTTCGGGAATTATCCTATCAAACACCTATCATCTCTGGCTTCGCCCTGGGGATGAACTAATTGCACGCGCTGGTGGTCTCCACAAGTTCATGAATTGGGACCAACCTATTTTGACAGATAGTGGTGGTTTTCAGGTTTATTCCTTAGCAGATAGCCGTAATATCACAGAAGAAGGAGTAACCTTTAAAAATCATCTTAATGGTTCTAAGATGTTCCTATCACCAGAAAAGGCCATCTCTATTCAGAACAATCTAGGTTCAGATATCATGATGTCTTTTGACGAATGTCCTCAGTTTTATCAACCTTACGACTACGTTAAGAAATCAATCGAGCGTACCAGTCGTTGGGCTGAGCGTGGTTTGAAGGCTCACCGTCGTCCGCATGATCAAGGGTTATTTGGGATTGTGCAGGGGGCAGGATTTGAAGATCTTCGCCGCCAATCGGCTCATGACCTTGTCAGCATGGATTTCCCAGGCTACTCTATCGGTGGTTTGGCAGTGGGAGAAACCCACGAAGAGATGAATGCGGTCTTGGACTTTACAACCCAACTGCTGCCTGAAAATAAACCTCGCTATTTGATGGGTGTGGGAGCGCCAGATAGCTTGATTGATGGGGTGATTCGTGGGGTGGATATGTTTGACTGTGTCTTGCCGACTCGTATCGCTCGTAACGGGACTTGTATGACCAGTCAGGGACGTTTGGTTGTCAAAAACGCCCAGTTTGCTGAGGACTTTACGCCACTGGATCCTGAATGTGATTGCTACACATGTAAGAACTATACACGCGCTTACCTTCGTCACCTGCTCAAGGCTGATGAAACCTTTGGTATCCGCTTGACTAGCTACCATAACCTTTACTTCTTGCTTAACCTGATGAAGCAAGTGCGACAAGCCATTATGGATGACAATCTTTTAGAATTCCGTGAGTATTTTGTGGAAAAATATGGCTATAATAAATCAGGACGTAATTTCTAAAATGGAATTGATATAAGCTAAAAATCCTAAGTTTTCTCTTAGGATTTTTCTTCTTTTTTTGATAGAATAAAGTGTACAATGAAAGGAAGAATAAACTCGTATGCGCATTAAATGGTTTTCCTTGATTAGGATTACAGGTTTACTATTGGTACTCTTGTATCATTTCTTTCAGACCATCTTTCCTGGAGGTTTTTTCGGGGTAGATGTCTTTTTCACGTTTTCAGGCTTCCTGATTACGGCTCTACTCATCGAAGAATTTTCTAAGAATCACGAGATTGACTTGATTGGATTTTTTAGGAGACGCTTTTATCGGATTGTTCCACCTGTGGTTTTGATGGTCTTGGTAACCATGCCCTTTACTTTCTTAGTTCGACAAGATTATGTTGCTGGAATTGGTGGTCAGATTGCGGGAGTCTTAGGCTTTATGACCAACTTCTATGAACTCCTAACAGGTGGGAGCTATGAATCTCAGTTCATTCCACATTTGTTTGTTCATAATTGGAGCTTGGCTGTTGAGGTTCACTACTATATCCTCTGGGGATTGGCAGTTTGGTTCTTATCTAAACAGTCCAGATCAAATGGTCAGTTGAGAGGAATGGTCTTTCTCTTATCTGCTGCTGCCTTCTTGATCAGCTTCTTCTCCATGTTTATTGGTAGTTTTCTAGTAACCTCTTATTCCTCTGTTTACTTCTCCAGTTTAACTCATGTCTATCCATTCTTTTTGGGAAGTGTGTTAGCAACGATTGTAGGCGTTCGTCAGACGACTTCCCTCGTCAAACAGTTGGATAAAATCTGGGATTTACGCAAGACCCTTTTAGTTTTGGGAGGAGGTTTTGGCTTCTTACTCATTTTGACCTTCTTTGTCAAATTTACCTATCTCTTTGCTTATCTATTTGGATTCTTAATGGCCAGTTTAGCAGCCATGGCTATGATTCTGGCGGCGCGTGTCTTACATGAAAAGACACATCATATACAGGAACCGAAGATTATCAGCTTCTTAGCGGATACTAGCTATGCAGTTTATCTCTTCCATTGGCCTTTCTATATCATTTTTTCACAGTTGACATCAAATCTTCTTGCTGTGTTATTAACTTTGATTTTTTCTTATGGATTTGCCAGTCTTTCATTTTATGTATTGGAACCTTGGATTGCAGGCAAGAACACACCTATTTTACAAACCCTTCGTCCCCTGCCTTATATTCACACAATTCTTGCAACAAGTACAGGAATCTTGACCATCATTGTCTGCACGGTGACCTTGTTGGCTCCACAAGTTGGAGCTTTTGAGACAGATTTAACTGTCAATGGCTTGAAGCAAGCTGCGACAAATATTGGCCAGACCAAGGTAATGGCAGAGCGGGCAGATGCAAATAGTTTGGGAATTGCTGATGGCACTATGTTAATTGGTGACTCGGTGGCTCTAAGGGCCAATACAGCTCTGCAGACAGCTCTTCCTGGAGCACAGATTAACGCGCAGGTCAGCAGAACAACCAAGACCGCCAATGAAATCATGCTAAATAATAGCCAGAATAAATTTTTACCTAAGATGGTGGTCATTGCAACAGGGGTAAATAATCCTGAAAATTACAAGGAAGATTGGGATAGTATCGTGAAAAATCTTCCTAAGGGACACCATATGATTTTGGTGACACCTTATGAAGGAGATAAAACAAAAGAGACCTATGCAATCGTTGAGAAGGCTGCTACCTACATGAGAGAATTGGCAGAGAAGACACCTTATATCACAGTTGCTGATTGGAATCAAGTTGCGAAAGAGCATCCAGAAATTTGGACTGGAACAGACCAAGTCCATTTTGGAAGTGACAATAGCAAAATTGAAGCAGGAGCAAAATTGTATGCAGATACCATTGCTACAGCCTTGCAAACAGCTCAAGACAAACCAGTCAAATCAAAATAACTTGTATTAAAAAGAGAAGAGTTGGAGAAATCCAGCTCTTTTAAAATATCTCTAGAAAATAGGTCTATACCATTTACAAATGAATCAGAAAGGTTTATAATGTAATTGACATAATAAATATCAAAAGTAATCTTTTAAGGAGGTCATTATTATGCCTAATTACGTTAAAGCGGATCAGTTTTTCTATCCATTTGGCATTCGTCGCGGTGGGTACTTAGAACTTGTTGATGGCAAATTTGGGAAACATGTGGATCAAATTCCTGAAGGAGCAGAGGTTCTTGACTATACTGGTTATAGCATTGCACCAGGTCTTGTGGATACTCATATTCATGGATATGCAGGTGTAGATGTGATGGACAACAACATTGAAGGTACATTGCATACTATGAGTGAAGGACTTCTTAGTACCGGTGTTACCAGTTTCTTGCCCACAACTTTAACAGCCACTTATGAGCAATTGCTTGCAGTCACTGAAAATCTTGGAAACCATTATAAAGAAGCAACGGGTGCTAAGATTCGTGGGATTTATTATGAAGGTCCATATTTCACAGAAACTTTTAAGGGGGCACAAAATCCAACTTATATGAGAGACCCGGGTGTTGAGGAGTTTCATTCTTGGCAGGATGCTGCAAAAGGGATGCTAAATAAAATCGCTATTGCACCAGAACGTGATGGGGTGGAAGATTTTGTACGTACTATTACAGGTGAAGGTGTGACAGTTGCACTTGGACACTCAGATGCGACATTTGAACAAGCTAAGAAGGCAGTTGATGCTGGAGCTAGTGTATGGGTACATGCCTATAATGGGATGCGTGGTTTAACACACCGCGAACTAGGTATGGTAGGAGCTATGTATGAGCTCCCACATACTTACGCAGAATTGATTTGTGATGGTTATCACGTAGATCCAAAAGCTTGTGAGATTTTACTTAAGCAAAAGGGGACAGAAAACATCGCTCTTATTACGGACTGTATGACAGCTGGTGGGCTTGAAGACGGTGACTATATGTTGGGAGAATTCCCTGTTGTAGTAGCAAATGGAACTGCACGCCTCAAATCGACAGGTAACTTGGCAGGTTCTATCCTCAAACTTAAAGATGGTATGAGAAATGTAGTCGAGTGGGGTATTGCAAATCCACACGAAGCGGTCATGATGGCTAGCCTTAACCCAGCAAAATCTGTTCACATTGATGATGTTTGTGGTCAAATCCGTGAAGGCTACGACGCTGACTTTATCGTGCTAGATAAAGATTTGGAATTGGTAGCAACCTATCTAGATGGTGTGAAACGTTATCAAGCATAAGAGAGAAAGCAGAAGTTAGAGATTAGTTTCTGCTTTTTTATCTATATTACTTTACCAGTAAATAAAAAAGTTAAAAAAATCACAAAAAAGCTTGAGCAAACAAATGAAAAGGTTTACAATTGTATTATAAATAATACAAATAAAAAAACGGAGGAGTGCTTTATGAAAGCCTATACTTATGTTAAACCAGGACTTGCTTCTTTTGTTGACGTTGACAAACCAGTGATTCGTAAGCCAACAGACGCTATTGTGCGTATCGTAAAAATCACTATTTGTGGAACAGACCTCCATATTATCAAAGGGGATGTTCCTGCTTGCCAAAGCGGTACCATTCTTGGTCACGAAGGGATTGGGATTGTGGAAGAAGTTGGAGAAGGAGTTTCTAACTTCAAAAAAGGCGACAAGGTCTTGATTTCTTGTGTCTGTGCCTGTGGTAAATGCTACTACTGTAAAAAAGGAATTTATGCTCACTGTGAAGACGAAGGGGGCTGGATTTTTGGTCACTTGATTGATGGTATGCAGGCTGAATATCTACGTGTCCCTCATGCAGATAATACTCTTTACCACACTCCAGAAGACTTGTCAGATGAAGCCTTGGTTATGCTATCAGACATTCTGCCTACTGGATATGAAATTGGTGTCTTAAAAGGGAAAGTAGAACCTGGTTGTAGTGTAGCCATTATTGGTTCAGGACCTGTTGGATTGGCTGCTCTATTGACAGCTCAATTCTATTCACCAGCTAAATTGATTATGGTAGACCTAGACGATAACCGCTTGGAAACTGCTGTATCATTTGGTGCGACTCACAAGATTAATTCTTCAGACCCTGAAAAAGCGATTAAAGAAATTTATGATTTGACAGATGGTCGTGGTGTAGATGTTGCTATCGAAGCTGTTGGTATTCCTGCAACATTTGATTTCTGTCAAAAGATTATCGGTGTAGACGGAACGGTTGCCAACTGTGGTGTACATGGTAAACCAGTCGAATTCGATTTAGATAAACTTTGGATTCGCAACATCAATGTAACAACTGGTTTGGTATCTACAAATACAACTCCACAATTGTTGAAAGCACTTGAAAGTCATAAGATTGAGCCAGAAAAATTGGTAACTCATTATTTCAAACTAAGTGAAATTGAAAAAGCCTATGAAGTTTTCAGTAAAGCGGCAGACCACCATGCAATTAAGGTAATCATCGAAAACGATATTTCAGAAGCTTAAGTAGTAAAAACATTTTGGAACATAAGCAAATAGAAATTCAGTCATCATAAGATGGCTGGATTTTTTATCAAAAATTTAAGAAATGAGCATATTTCTTTTCTTGTTTAATGGAATTAGTTATAATATACGATACAAAGGAATTGAATGAATATGTATCGTGTTATAGAAATGTATGGAGATTTTGAACCCTGGTGGTTCTTAGAAGGTTGGGAAGAAGATATTGTAGCTAGTAAGAAATTTGACCAGTATTATGATGCTCTCAAATACTACAAAACTTGCTGGTTTAAATTAGAACAAGAATCCCCTCTTTATAAAAGCAGAAGTGACTTGATGACCATTTTTTGGGATCCAGAAGACCAACGCTGGTGTGATGAATGTGATGAATATTTACAACAATACCATTCTTTGGCTCTTTTACAGGATGAGCAGGTTATTCCAGATGAAAAACTACGCCCAGGCTATGAAAAACAAACAGGTAAGGAAAGGCACCGTTCTTGCCGTATGAAATTAAAATAGAAAAAAAGTAACTTTTTTGGAGTTGCTTTTTTTATTTTCCCAAATCTTTGCGAATAGTATAGGTGAGGAGGTAAGTATGGTTCAAGAAATTGCACAAGAAATCATTCATTCAGCTCGGAAAAAAGGAGCGCAAGATATTTATTTTGTTCCTAAGTTAGACGCTTATGAGCTTCATATGAGAATAGGAGACGAGCGCTGTAAAATCGGTTGTTATGATTTTGAAAAGTTTGCGGCCGTCATCAGTCACTTTAAGTTTGTAGCTGGTATGAATGTTGGAGAAAAGCGACGTAGTCAACTTGGTTCCTGTGATTATGCATATGACGATAAGATGGCGTCACTACGTTTATCTACCGTAGGCGATTATCGAGGACATGAGAGTTTGGTGATCCGTTTGTTGCACGATGAGGAGCAGGATTTGCATTTTTGGTTTCAGGATATTGAAGAACTGGGTAAGCAGTACAGGCAACGTGGTCTCTATCTCTTTGCTGGTCCAGTCGGAAGTGGCAAGACAACCCTGATGCATGAATTGTCCAAGTCTCTCTTTAAAGGACAGCAAGTCATGTCCATCGAAGATCCTGTCGAAATCAAGCAGGACGACATGCTCCAGTTGCAATTGAACGAAGCAATCGGACTGACCTATGAAAATCTAATCAAACTTTCCTTGCGTCATCGACCAGATCTCTTGATTATCGGAGAAATTCGGGACAGCGAGACGGCGCGTGCAGTGGTCAGAGCCAGTTTGACAGGGGCGACAGTCTTTTCAACCATTCACGCCAAGAGTATTCGAGGTGTTTATGAACGTTTACTGGAGTTGGGTGTGAGTGAGGAGGAATTGGCAGTCGTTCTGCAGGGAGTCTGCTACCAGAGATTAATCGGGGGAGGAGGAATCGTTGACTTTGCAAACAAAGACTATCAAGAACACCAGCCAACTAGCTGGAATGAACAGATTGACCAGCTTCTTAAAGATGGACATATCACAAGTCTTCAGGCTGAAACGGAAAAAATTAGCTACAGCTAAGCAAAAAAATATCATCACCCTGTTTAATAATCTCTTTTCCAGCGGTTTTCATCTGGTGGAGACCATCTCCTTTTTAGATAGGAGTGCTTTGTTGGACAAGCAGTGTGTGACCCAGATGCGTACAGGCTTGTCTCAGGGAAAATCATTCTCAGAAATGATGGAAAGTTTGGGTTTTTCAAGTGCCATTGTCACTCAGTTATCCCTAGCTGAAGTCCATGGAAATCTCCACCTGAGTTTGGGAAAGATAGAAGAGTATCTAGACAATCTAGCCAAAGTCAAGAAAAAATTAATTGAAGTAGCGACCTATCCTTTGATTTTGCTGGGTTTTCTTCTCTTAATCATGCTGGGACTACGGAACTATCTACTACCACAACTGGATAGTAGCAATATTGCCACCCAAATCATTGGCAATCTGCCACAAATCTTTCTAGGCATGGTAGGGTTTGTTTCCATACTTGCCCTTTTAGCACTCACTTTTTATAAAAGAAGTTCTAAGATGCGCGTCTTTTCTATCCTAGCACGCCTTCCCTTTTTTGGAATTTTTGTGCAGACTTATTTGACAGCCTATTATGCGCGTGAATGGGGGAATATGATTTCGCAGGGAATGGAGCTGACGCAGATTTTTCAGATGATGCAGGAACAAGGTTCTCAGCTCTTTAAAGAAATCGGTCAAGACCTAGCTCAATCCCTACAAAGTGGCCGCGAATTTTCTCAAACCATAGCAACCTATCCTTTCTTTAAGAAGGAGTTGAGCCTCATCATCGAGTATGGGGAAGTCAAGTCCAAGCTGGGTAGTGAGTTGGAAATCTATGCTGAAAAAACTTGGGAAACCTTTTTTACCCGAGTCAACCGCACCATGAATCTGGTGCAGCCACTGGTCTTTATCTTTGTGGCACTGATTATCGTTTTACTTTATGCGGCAATGCTGATGCCCATGTATCAAAATATGGAGGTAAATTTTTAACATGAAAAAAATGATAACATTCTTGAAAAAAGCTAAGGTTAAAGCTTTCACACTTGTGGAGATGTTGGTGGTCTTGCTCATCATCAGTGTGCTTCTCTTACTCTTTGTACCTAATCTGACCAAGCAAAAAGAAGCAGTCAACGATAAAGGAAAAGCTGCTGTTGTTAAGGTGGTGGAAAGCCAGGCAGAGCTTTATAGCTTAGATAAAAATGAAGATGCTAGCTTAAGTAAGTTACAAGCAGATGGGCGAATCACAGAAGAGCAAGCTAAAGCTTATAAAGAATACCATGCTAAACAAAATACCAGTCAAACCGTTGCAGATTAAGGCATTTACCATGTTTGAAAGTCTATTGGTTTTGGGACTGGTGAGTATCCTTGCCTTGGGCTTATCTGGCTCTGTCCAGTCCACTTTTGCGGCGGTAGAGGAGCAGATTTTCTTTATGGAGTTTGAAGAACTCTATCGGGAAACCCAAAAACGCAGTGTAGCTAGTCAGCAAAAGACTAGTCTAAACTTAGATGGGCAGACGATTAGCAATGGCAGTCAAAAGTTGACAGTTCCTAAAGGAATTCAGGCGCCATCAGGACAAAGTATCACATTTGACCGTGCTGGGGGCAATTCGTCCCTGGCTAAGGTTGAATTTCAGACAAGTAAAGGAGCGATTCGCTATCAATTATATCTAGGAAATGGAAAAATTAAACGCATTAAGGAAACAAAAAATTAGGGCAGTGATTTTACTGGAAGCAGTGGTTGCTTTAGCTATCTTTGCCAGCATTGCGACCCTCCTTTTGGGACAAATTCAGAAAAATAGGCAAGAAGAAGCAAAAATCTTGCAAAAGGAAGAAGTCTTAAGGGTAGCTAAGATGGCTCTGCAGACAGGTCAAAATCATGTAAGCATCAACGGAGTTGAGATTCAGGTATTTTCTAGTGAAAAGGGATTGGAGGTCTACCATGGTTCAGAACAGTTGTTGGCTATCAAAGAGCCATAAGGTCAAGGCTTTCACCTTGTTGGAATCCCTGATTGCCCTCATTGTCATCAGTGGAAGTTTACTCCTATTTCAGGCCATGAGTCAGCTCCTCATTTCAGAAGTTCGTTACCAGCAGCAAAGCGAGCAAAAAGAGTGGATCTTGTTTGTGGATCAGTTGGAGGCGGAATTAAATCGTTCGCAATTCGAAAAAGTGGAGGGCAATCGCTTATACATGAAGCAAGATGGCAAGGACATCGCCATCGGTAAGTCAAAGTCAGACGATTTTCGGAAAACCGATGCCAGTGGACGGGGTTATCAACCTATGGTTTATGGCCTCAAATCCGCTCAGATTACAGAGGACAATCAACTGGTGCGTTTTCGTTTCCAGTTTCAAAAAGGCTTAGAAAGAGAGTTTATCTATCGTGTGGAAAAAGAAAAAAGTTAAGGCAGGTGTTCTCCTCTATGCAGTCACCATGGCAGCCATCTTTAGTCTTTTGTTACAATTTTACTTGAACCGACAAGTTGCCCACTATCAAGACTATGCTTTGAATAAAGAAAAATTGGTTGCTTTTGCCATGGCTAAACGAACCAAGGATAAAGCCGAGCAAGAAAGTGGGGAGCAGATCTTTAATCTAGGTCAGGTGAGTTATCGAAATAAGAAAACAAGCTTAGTGACGACGGTTCGTACGCCTAAGAGCCAATATGAGTTCCTGTTTCCTTCAGTCAAAATCAAAGAAGAGAAAACAGAGAAAAAGGAAGAGGTAGCGACTGATTCAAGTAATCAAGCAGAGAAGAAAAAATCAGAAGAGAAATCTGAAAAGAAAGAGAATTCCTAGCCAATCAAGCTACTTTGTGCTAAACTAAAGATATGAAACATGATTTTAACCACAAAGCAGAAACTTTCGATTCCCCTAAAAACATCTTCCTTGCAAACTTGGTGTGTCAAGCAGTCGAGAAACAGATTGATCTTCTATCAGACAAAGAAATTTTGGATTTCGGTGGAGGAACGGGTCTGTTAACCTTGCCTCTGGCAAAACAAGCCAAGTTCGTCACTCTTGTAGATATTTCGGAGAAAATGCTGGAGCAAGCTCGTTTGAAAGCGGAGCAGCAAGACATCAAGAATATCCAGTTTTTGGAGCAAGATTTACTGGAAAAACCCTTGGAGAAAGAGTTTGATCTCATTGTTGTTTGTCGGGTTCTTCATCATATGCCTGATTTGGATGCGGCTCTCTCACTGTTTCATCAACATCTGAGAGAAAATGGAGAACTTTTACTTGCTGATTTTACCAAGACAGAAGCTAGCCATCATGGATTTGAATTGGTTGAACTGGAAAACAAGCTAGCCCAGTTTGGTTTTTCATCTGTGCATAGTCAGATTCTCTATAGCGCTGAAGACCTGTTTCAAGGAAATTACTCAGAACTCTTTTTAACAGTAGCCCAAAAATCACTCGCCTAGTCAGGGAGTGCTTTTTCTATAAGGATGGAAAAAAGAAGGGAAATTTGATAAGATAGGAATATGGATTTTGAAAAAATTGAACAAGCTTATACCTATTTACTAGAGAATGTCCAAGTCATTCAAAGTGATTTGGCGACCAACTTTTATGACGCCCTGGTGGAGCAAAACAGCATCTATCTGGATGGAGAAACTGAGCTAGAGCAGGTCAAAGAGAACAATCAGGCCCTTAAACGTTTAGCGCTACGCAAAGAAGAATGGCTCAAGACCTACCAGTTTCTCTTGATGAAGGCTGGGCAAACAGAACCCCTACAGGCTAATCACCAGTTTACACCGGATGCTATTGCCTTACTTTTGGTGTTTATTGTGGAAGAGTTGTTTAAAGAGGAGGAAATCACTATTCTCGAAATGGGTTCTGGCATGGGAATTTTGGGCGCTACTTTCTTGACCTCGCTTGATAAAAAGGTGGATTACTTGGGAATGGAAGTGGATGATTTGCTGATTGATTTGGCAGCTAGCATGGCAGATGTAATTGGTTTACAGGCTGGCTTTGTCCAAGGGGATGCCGTTCGTCCACAGATGCTCAAAGAAAGCGACGTGGTCATCAGCGACTTGCCTGTCGGCTATTATCCTGATGATGCCGTTGCGTTGCGTCATCAAGTTGCTTCTAGCCAAGAACATACTTACGCCCATCACTTGCTCATGGAACAAGGACTTAAGTATCTCAAGTCAGATGGATACGCTATTTTTCTCGCTCCGAGTGATTTGTTGACCAGCCCTCAAAGTGATTTGTTGAAAGGGTGGTTGAAAGAGGAAGCGAGTCTGGTTGCGATGATCAGTCTGCCTGAAAATCTCTTTGCTAATGCTAAACAATCAAAGACGATTTTTATCTTACAGAAGAAAAGTGAAACAGCAGTAGATCCTTTTGTTTATCCACTTGCTAGCTTGCAAGATGCAGGTGTTTTAATGAAATTTAAAGAAAATTTTCAAAAATGGACTCAAGGTACTGAAATATAAAATAGATTTTGTTATAATAGATGAAAACGCTTAAAAAGGGGTATCATGTTATGACAAAAACAATTGCAATCAATGCGGGAAGTTCAAGTTTGAAATGGCAACTTTATCAAATGCCAGAGGAAAAAGTTCTTGCTAAAGGTTTAATTGAACGGATTGGTTTGAAAGATTCTATTTCAACTGTAAAATTTGACGGCCGTTCTGAACAACAAATTTTGGATATCGAAAATCACACACAAGCTGTTAAAATCTTATTGGATGACTTGATTCGTTTCGATATTATCAAGGCTTATGATGAGATTACAGGTGTTGGACACCGTGTTGTTGCAGGTGGAGAATATTTTAAAGAATCAACAGTCGTTGAGGGAGATGTTTTAGAAAAAGTTGAAGAGTTGAGCTTGTTAGCTCCTCTCCACAATCCAGCCAATGCAGCAGGTGTTCGTGCCTTCAAGGAATTGTTGCCAGACATTACCAGTGTAGTTGTTTTTGATACTTCATTCCACACAACTATGCCAGAGAAAGCTTATCGCTATCCTCTACCAACAAAATATTACACAGAAAACAAGGTTCGTAAATATGGTGCCCACGGTACAAGTCACCAGTTTGTAGCAGGAGAAGCAGCAAAACTCTTGGGCCGTCCATTAGAAGACTTGAAATTGATTACTTGCCACATCGGTAATGGTGCTTCTATTACAGCTGTTAAGGGTGGTCAATCTGTCGATACTTCAATGGGATTCACTCCACTTGGTGGTGTGATGATGGGAACTCGTACAGGGGATATTGACCCAGCTATCATTCCTTACTTAATGCAATATACAGAGGACTTTAACACGCCTGAAGACATTAGTCGCGTCCTTAATCGTGAATCAGGACTGATGGGGGTTTCAGGTAAATCTAGTGATATGCGTGATGTGATTGCTGCTATGGAAGAAGGGGATCATGATGCCACTTTAGCCTATGAAATGTATGTTGATCGTATCCAAAAACATATCGGTCAATACCTTGCAGTCTTAAATGGAGCAGATGCTATTATCTTCACAGCAGGTATTGGTGAAAATGCTGCAAATGTGCGTGAAGATGTCATTTCAGGTATCTCTTGGTTTGGCTGTGATGTTGATCCAGAAAAGAACGTCTTTGGTGTGACAGGAGATATCTCAACAGAGGCAGCGAAGATCCGTGTATTGGTTATTCCAACAGATGAAGAGCTAGTTATTGCCCGTGACGTTGAACGCTTGAAAAAATAAGTAAAACTAGTAAAAATATTCCGTACAAGGAGTTGGGAAAGTGATTTTTCCAGCTTCTTTTTCTGATGAAATTGTGCAAAACCTTGCTATGATTGGCTTTTTTGAAAAATATGGTATAATAGTAGTAATTTAATAGATGGAGTTGAGTTTTGAAGAAAAACTTTCGTGTAAAAAGAGAGAAAGATTTTAAGGCGATTTTCAAGGAGGGGACAAGTTTTGCTAATCGTAAATTTGTTGTCTACCAACTAGAAAACCAGAAAAACCATTTTCGAGTAGGTCTATCAGTTAGCAAAAAACTGGGGAATGCTGTCACTAGAAATCAAATTAAGCGACGGATTCGGCATATTATCCAGAATGCCAAAGGGAGTCTGGTAGAAGATGTCGACTTTGTTGTCATTGCTCGAAAAGGAGTCGAAACCTTGGGATACGCAGAGATGGAGAAAAATCTACTCCACGTATTAAAATTATCAAAGATTTACCAGGAAGGAAATGGGAGTGAAAAAGAAACTACAGTTGACTAGTTTGCTAGGACTGTCCCTATTTATCATGACAGCCTGTGCGACTAATGGGACAACTAGCGATATTACAGCCAATTCGGCTGATTTTTGGAGTAAATTTGTTTACTTCTTTGCGGAAATCATTCGCTTTTTATCGTTTGATATCAGTATCGGAGTGGGGATTATTCTCTTTACGGTCTTGATTCGTACAGTCCTCTTGCCAGTCTTTCAAGTGCAAATGGTGGCTTCTAGAAAAATGCAAGAAGCTCAACCACGCATTAAGGCGCTTCGAGAACAATATCCAGGTCGAGATATGGAAAGCAAAACCAAGCTAGAGCAAGAAATGCGTAAAGTCTTTAAAGAAATGGGTGTCAGACAGTCAGATTCTCTTTGGCCGATTTTGATTCAGATGCCGGTTATTTTGGCCTTGTTCCAAGCTCTATCAAGAGTTGACTTTTTGAAGACAGGTCATTTCTTATGGATTAACCTTGGTGGTGTGGATACAACCCTTGTTCTTCCGATTTTAGCAGCAGTATTCACCTTTTTAAGTACTTGGTTGTCCAACAAAGCCTTGTCTGAGCGTAATGGGGCTACGACTGCGATGATGTATGGGATTCCAGTCTTGATTTTTATCTTTGCAGTTTATGCGCCAGGTGGAGTCGCCCTATACTGGACAGTGTCCAATGCTTATCAAGTCTTGCAAACCTATTTCTTGAACAATCCATTCAAGATTATCGCAGAGCGCGAGGCCGTAGTACAGGCACAGAAAGATTTGGAAAATAGAAAAAGAAAAGCCAAGAAAAAGGCTCAGAAAACGAAATAATAAGGAGGAATCTGGTAATGGTAGTATTTACAGGTTCAACTGTTGAAGAAGCAATCCAGAAAGGATTGAAAGAATTAGATATTCCAAGGAAGAAGGCTCATATCAAAGTCATTTCTCGTGAGAAAAAAGGCTTTCTTGGCTTATTTGGTAAAAAACCAGCCCAAGTGGATATCGATGCTATTAGTGAAACGACAGTTGTAAAAGCAAACCAACAAGCTGTAAAGGGAGTTCCAAAACAAATCAATGATTTGAATGAGCCTGTTAAAACAGTCAGTGAAGCAACTGTTGATTTGGGTCATGTTGTAGAGGCGATTAAAAAGATTGAAGAGGAAGGTCAAGGTATTTCTGATGAAGTCAAGGCTGAAATCTTAAAACATGAAAGACATGCCAGCACTATCTTAGAAGAAACTGGTCACATTGAGATCTTAAATGAACTTCAAATCGAGGAAGCGATGAGGGAAGAAGCGGGCGCTGATGACCTTGAAACTGAGCAAGACCAAACTGAAAATCAAGACTTGACAGAGATGGGCTTGAAAGTTGAACCGAGCTTTGATATTGCCCAGGTGGCTACGGATGTGACTGCCTATGTTCAAGCGATTGTGGATGACATGGATGTTGAAGCCACACTTTCAAATGATTATAACCGTCGTAGTATCAATTTGCAAATTGATACTAACGAACCAGGTCGTATTATCGGCTACCATGGTAAAGTCTTGAAGGCCTTGCAACTGTTGGCTCAAAATTATCTTTATAACCGCTATTCAAGAACCTTCTATATTACAATCAATGTCAATGATTATGTTGAACACCGTGCAGAAGTCTTGCAGACCTATGCTCAAAAATTGGCGACTCGTGTTTTAGAAGAAGGCCGCAGTCATCAAACAGATCCAATGTCAAATAGCGAACGTAAGATTATCCATCGTATTATTTCACGTATGGATGGCGTGACTAGTTACTCTGAAGGTGACGAGCCAAATCGCTATGTCGTTGTAGATACAGAATAAGTAAAATCAGGTTTATCCTGATTTTTTGCTAGCTAGAGGAGATTAAACTGATGTTGAATAAGATAAGAGATTATTTAGACTTTGCAGGGATCCAGTACCGTAATCCAGATAAAGCTGGAGCAGAGCGAGAGAAAATGCTGGCATTTCGCCACAAAGGTCAAGAGGCACGAAAGGCTTTTACAGAACTGGCTAAAGTATTTCAAACCAGTCATCCAGAATGGCAACTCCAACAGACTAGTCAGTGGATGAACCAAGCGCAGCGTTTGCGGCCACATTTCTGGGTCTATCTACAGAGAGACGGACAAGTAACAGAACCTATGTTGGCTCTTCGTTTGTACGGGACATCTACTGATTTTGGTATTTCCTTAGAGGTCAGTTTCATTGAGCGCAAGAAAGATGAGCAAACTCTAGGTAAGCAGGCCAAAGTTTTAGAAATTCCAACCGTTGAAGGGATTTATTATCTAGTCTACTCTGATGGTCAAAGTCAAAGATGGGATGCGAACGAAGAAAATCGTCAGATTTTAAGAAATAAACTATCTAATCAGGAAATTCGAAAAGTTTTAGTTAAGGCAGATGTTTCTATCATAGAAAATCAATCATTAGAAGTGATTTTAGAAAAATTAGAAAATGCTTATGAACGCTTACTTCCCTATTATCAGGCGACTAGAGGATAGCAAATAGAATACTTATTTACGTCGAATTGTTTAATTGCTATTCTATGTATTTTTTCATATAATAGTAAAATAGAATGTGTGATTCAATAATCACCTCAAATAGAAAGGAAATTCTATGTCAAATCTATCTGTTAATGCAATTCGTTTCCTAGGTATTGACGCCATTAATAAAGCCAACTCAGGTCACCCAGGTGTGGTTATGGGAGCAGCTCCGATGGCTTACAGCCTCTTTACAAAACAACTTCGTATCAATCCAGCTCAACCAAACTGGATCAACCGTGACCGCTTTATTCTTTCAGCAGGACATGGTTCAATGCTTCTTTATGCCCTTCTTCACCTTTCTGGTTTTGAAGATGTCAGCATGGATGAGATTAAGAACTTCCGTCAATGGGGTTCAAAAACACCTGGTCACCCAGAATTTGGCCATACAGCAGGAATTGATGCTACAACAGGTCCTCTAGGGCAAGGGATTTCAACTGCTACTGGTTTTGCCCAAGCAGAACGTTTTTTGGCAGCTAAATATAACCGCGAAGGCTACAATATCTTTGACCACTATACTTACGTTATTTGTGGAGACGGAGATTTGATGGAAGGTGTCTCAAGTGAGGCAGCTTCATACGCAGGCTTGCAAAAACTAGACAAGTTGGTTGTTCTTTATGATTCAAATGACATCAACTTGGATGGTGAGACAAAGGATTCCTTTACAGAAAGTGTTCGTGACCGTTACAATGCCTATGGTTGGCATACAGCCTTGGTTGAAGATGGAACAGACTTGGAAGCCATCCATGCTGCTATCGAAACAGCTAAAGCTTCAGGTAAACCATCTTTGATTGAAGTGAAGACTGTCATTGGATACGGTTCTCCAAACAAACAAGGAACGAATGCTGTACACGGTGCTCCTCTTGGAGCAGATGAAACTGCAGCAACTCGTCAAGCCCTTGGTTGGGACTACGAACCATTTGAAATCCCAGAACAAGTATATGCTGATTTCAAAGAACATGTTGCAGACCGTGGTGCATCAGCTTATCAAACTTGGACAAAGCTAGTTGCTGATTATAAAGAAGCTCACCCAGAATTGGCTGCAGAAGTCGAAGCTATCATTGATGGACGCGATCCAGTTAAAGTGACTCCAGCAGACTTCCCAACCTTAGAAAACGGCTTTTCTCAAGCAACTCGTAACTCGAGTCAGGATGCTTTGAACGTTGTGGCAGCTAAGTTGCCAACTTTCTTGGGTGGATCAGCTGACCTAGCTCACTCAAACATGACTTATATCAAGACTGACGGACTTCAAGACGATACCAATCGCTTGAACCGTAACATTCAGTTTGGTGTCCGCGAATTTGCAATGGGAACGATCTTGAACGGGATGGCTCTTCATGGTGGACTTCGTGTATACGGTGGAACTTTCTTCGTCTTCTCTGACTATGTGAAGGCAGCTGTCCGCTTGTCAGCCTTGCAAGGACTTCCTGTGACTTATGTCTTTACCCACGATTCTATTGCGGTTGGGGAAGATGGCCCAACGCACGAACCAGTTGAGCACTTAGCAGGTCTTCGTGCTATGCCAAATCTAAATGTTTTCCGTCCAGCAGATGCGCGTGAAACGCAAGCAGCTTGGTATCTTGCAGTGACAAGTGAGAAAACACCAACTGCCCTTGTTTTGACACGTCAGAACTTGACTGTTGAAGAGGGAACAGACTTCGACAAGGTTGCTAAAGGTGCTTATGTTGTCTATGAAAATGCAGCAGACTTTGATACAATCTTGATTGCGACAGGTTCAGAGGTCAATCTAGCTGTCTCAGCAGCCAAAGAATTGGCTAGTCAAGGCGGAAAAGTCCGCGTAGTTAGTATGCCATCGACAGATGTCTTTGATAAACAAGATGCAGCTTACAAAGAAGAAATTCTACCAAATGCAGTTCGCCGTCGTGTTGCAGTTGAAATGGGTGCAAGTCAAAACTGGTACAAATATGTTGGACTAGATGGTGCCGTTCTTGGTATTGATACCTTCGGAGCCTCTGCCCCAGCACCAAAAGTATTGGCAGAATATGGCTTTACTGTAGAAAATCTTGTAAAAGTTGTTCAAAACTTGAAATAATCCTAGAAATCAGGGCGCAAGCTCTGATTTTTCTTACTAGAAAAGCAAGGTACAATCTTGTAAAAGTAGCTGAAATTTGATATAGTAGTCCTATGTAAAAGACAAAGGAGAAACTAATGAATCCAAATTATACATTTTTAATCATACTAGTCCTTATGATGGGTTTGATGTTCTTTACGCAACGTTCTCAAAAGAAACAAGCACAAAAACGTATGGAAAGTTTGAATAAACTACAAAAAGGCTATGAAGTGATTACAATCGGTGGACTTTATGGAACAGTCGATGAAGTAGATACTGAGAAGGGAACAATTGTTCTTGATGTAGATGGAGTTTACTTGACTTTTGAACTAGCTGCTATCAAGACTGTATTACCGCTGAAAGAAACAGCTTCATTAGAAGGTGCAATCGAAAAATAAGACGGGATCACGAACTCCCGTTTTTCTATAAAAGAAAGGAAATGGGATGAAAAAACTAGTCTTTGTCTGCCTGGGAAATATTTGCCGCAGTCCTATGGCTGAGTTTGTGATGAAATCGATGACAGATAACTACGAAATCCAAAGTCGAGCAACTTCCTCTTGGGAACATGGCAATCCAATTCATAAGGGGACTCAGGGAATTTTTCAAGAGTATGAGATTCCTTATGACAAAGGCAAAACATCGCTTCAGATTAGCAAGGAAGATTTTGAAGCCTTTGATTATATTATCGGCATGGATGCTTCAAATGTTTCTGACTTACGTCAGATGTGTCCAGCAGACTGTCAAGATAAGATTTACTCATTCGCATCTGAAAGTGTTCCAGATCCTTGGTATACAGGAGATTTTGAGGAAACCTATCGACGTGTTCAAGAGGGCTGTCAAGCTTGGTTAGAACGTTTAGAAAAGGAGAGTGAAGGTGGAAAATCTTAAGAATGTTTACGAAAAGTATCGTGTCTATCTGACTCGTCCACGTTTCGAGCTTTTAGCAGTAGTTGCCATTGTTTTTTGTGCTGTACTCGTCTTTTTTCTAAATATTCCCGGAAAAGGTGTTCTAAAACTCGATAATGGAACGATTGTTTACGACGGCAGTCTTGTCCGTGGTAAAATGAATGGTCAAGGTACCATTACCTTCCAAAATGGAGACCAATATACTGGTGGTTTCAACAATGGAGCCTTCAACGGAAAAGGTACCTTTCAATCTAAAGAAGGCTGGACCTACGAAGGTGATTTTGTGAACGGTCAGGCTGAAGGAAAAGGAAAACTAACAACAGAACAAGAAGTTGTTTATGAAGGGACTTTTAAACAAGGCGTTTTTCAACAAAAATAAAGCCTCCTTATCAAAGGAGGTATTGTTAGAATCTTTAAGTAAGCGCTTACCTGCAAACTCCTTTCTTTCCAAGCTCCTCTTCCAAGCAAGTTTGTGAAATAAAAAATATTTGAAATAAATTTCACAAACTTCAAAGATAAAACCTGATAAGAAAAGAAAATGAAATAAATTTCACAAGGAACTAAAAATTCTTTGTGAAATGTTTATGAAACTGTTTACAAAGTTGAAATAATGCGTTATAATAAACTTGTGAATAAATTAACAAAGGATATCAATCCTTGAAAGCTATGGAGGAAAATATGGCTGATAAAAAAACTGTGACACCAGAGGAAAAGAAACTCGCTGCTGAAAAGCATGTCGATGGATTGGTGCAAAAAGCTCTAGTTGCTCTTGAAGAAATGCGTAAGTTGGATCAAGAGCAGGTTGACTACATCGTAGCTAAAGCGTCAGTAGCAGCTTTGGATGCCCATGGAGAATTGGCTTTACATGCCTTTGAAGAAACAGGACGTGGTGTATTTGAAGATAAAGCAACGAAGAACTTGTTTGCTTGTGAACACGTAGTAAACAACATGCGCCACACTAAGACAGTTGGCGTTATCGAAGAAGACGATGTGACAGGTTTGACTCTTATAGCTGAACCAGTTGGTGTTGTTTGTGGTATCACTCCTACAACAAACCCAACATCAACAGCAATCTTCAAATCATTGATTTCATTGAAGACACGTAATCCAATCGTATTTGCCTTCCACCCATCAGCTCAAGAATCATCAGCTCACGCAGCTCAAATCGTTCGTGATGCTGCGATTAAAGCAGGAGCGCCTGAAAACTGTGTACAGTGGATTACTGAACCATCTATGGAAGCAACTAGTGCGCTTATGAACCACGAAGGTATTGCTACAATCCTTGCAACAGGTGGTAATGCCATGGTTAAAGCTGCATACTCATGTGGTAAACCAGCTCTTGGAGTAGGTGCCGGAAACGTTCCAGCTTATGTTGAAAAATCAGCAAACATCCGTCAAGCAGCACACGATATCGTCATGTCTAAATCATTTGATAACGGTATGGTCTGTGCCTCAGAGCAAGCGGTTATCATTGATAAAGAAATTTACGATGAATTTGTAGCAGAGTTCAAATCTTACCACACTTACTTTGTAAACAAAAAAGAAAAAGCTCTTCTTGAAGAATTCTGTTTCGGCGTGAAAGCAAACAGCAAAAACTGTGCTGGTGCGAAATTGAACGCTGATATCGTGGGTAAACCAGCAACTTGGATTGCAGAACAAGCAGGATTTACAGTTCCAGAAGGAACAAACATTCTTGCTGCAGAATGTAAAGAAGTTGGTGAAAATGAGCCATTGACTCGTGAAAAATTGTCACCAGTTATCGCAGTTTTGAAATCTGAAAGCCGTGAAGATGGTATTACTAAGGCTCGTCAAATGGTTGAATTTAACGGTCTTGGACACTCAGCAGCTATCCACACAGCTGACGAAGAATTGACTAAAGAATTTGGTAAAGCTGTTAAAGCTATTCGTGTTATCTGTAACTCACCTTCTACTTTCGGTGGTATCGGGGACGTTTACAATGCCTTCTTGCCATCATTGACACTTGGATGTGGTTCTTACGGACGCAACTCAGTTGGGGATAACGTTAGTGCCATTAACCTCTTGAATATCAAAAAAGTCGGAAGACGGAGAAATAACATGCAATGGATGAAACTTCCTTCAAAAACATACTTTGAACGTGATTCAATTCAATACCTTCAAAAATGTCGTGACGTTGAGCGTGTCATGATCGTTACTGACCACGCTATGGTAGAGCTTGGCTTCCTTGATCGTATCATTGAACAACTTGACCTTCGTCGCAATAAGGTGGTTTACCAAATCTTTGCTGATGTAGAACCAGATCCAGATATCACTACAGTTGAACGTGGTACTGAAATCATGCGTGCCTTCAAACCAGATACAATCATCGCTCTTGGTGGTGGATCTCCAATGGATGCTGCTAAAGTAATGTGGCTCTTCTACGAACAACCAGAAGTGGACTTCCGTGACCTTGTCCAAAAATTCATGGATATCCGTAAACGCGCCTTCAAATTCCCATTGCTTGGTAAGAAGACTAAATTCATCGCAATCCCAACAACATCTGGTACAGGATCTGAAGTAACACCATTTGCCGTTATCTCTGATAAAGCAAACAACCGTAAATACCCAATCGCTGACTACTCATTGACACCAACTGTGGCAATCGTAGACCCTGCTTTGGTATTGACAGTTCCAGGATTTGTAGCTGCGGATACTGGTATGGACGTATTGACTCACGCGACTGAAGCTTACGTATCACAAATGGCTAGCGACTACACTGATGGTCTTGCACTTCAAGCCATCAAACTTGTATTCGAAAACCTTGAAAGCTCAGTTAAGAATGCAGACTTCCACTCACGTGAGAAAATGCATAACGCTTCAACAATCGCTGGTATGGCCTTTGCCAATGCCTTCCTAGGTATTTCTCACTCAATGGCCCATAAGATTGGTGCGCAATTCCACACAATCCACGGTCGTACTAATGCTATCTTGCTTCCATACGTCATCCGCTACAACGGTACACGTCCAGCTAAGACAGCAACATGGCCTAAGTACAACTACTACCGTGCAGATGAAAAATATCAAGATATCGCACGCATGCTTGGACTTCCAGCTTCTACTCCAGAAGAAGGTGTGGAATCTTATGCAAAAGCTGTCTACGAACTTGGTGAGCGCGTAGGTATCCAAATGAACTTCAAAGCACAAGGAATCGATGAAAAAGAATGGAAAGAACATTCACGTGAATTAGCCTTCCTTGCTTACGAAGACCAATGTTCACCAGCTAACCCACGCCTTCCAATGGTTGACCATATGCAAGAAATCATCGAAGATTCTTACTATGGCTACAAAGAAAGACCAGGACGTCGTAAATAATTGTTATCAGCCTAGAGGCAGGAATTTCCTGTCTCTTTTTTGTAAAATTGGAAGATTGAAAATAATTTTTAGCTTTTCTATTTTCACTTTTCATTTTAAAAGGAAACCGGTAAATGACTAGGTAGACAAAGAAAGACAGTAGTATAGGCTTTCAAAGGAGAAAGAAAAATAAGTGGAGTATAGACAAAAAACAACGCCCGTACTTGCAATTCAACTCAAATAGTTATATAATAGGTTTGTTGAAAGGTGATTTGTAGTGATTCAAGTTACTCTTTTCACAATAAAAATTTCATGATTTTCATAAGGAGGAAATCACTAATGGTAGTTAAAGTTGGTATTAACGGTTTCGGACGTATCGGTCGTCTTGCTTTCCGTCGTATCCAAAACGTAGAAGGTGTTGAAGTTACACGCATCAACGACCTTACAGACCCAGTTATGCTTGCACACTTGTTGAAATACGACACAACTCAAGGTCGTTTCGACGGTACTGTTGAAGTTAAAGAAGGTGGATTCGAAGTTAACGGTAAATTCGTTAAAGTTTCTGCTGAACGTGATCCAGAACAAATCGACTGGGCTACTGACGGTGTAGAAATCGTTCTTGAAGCTACTGGTTTCTTTGCTAAGAAAGAAGCAGCTGAAAAACACCTTAAAGGTGGAGCTAAAAAAGTTGTTATCACTGCTCCTGGTGGAAACGACGTTAAAACAGTTGTATTCAACACTAACCACGACGTTCTTGACGGTACTGAAACAGTTATCTCAGGTGCTTCATGTACTACAAACTGCTTGGCTCCAATGGCTAAAGCTCTTCAAGACAACTTTGGTGTTGTTGAAGGATTGATGACTACTATCCACGCTTACACTGGTGACCAAATGATCCTTGACGGACCACACCGTGGTGGTGACCTTCGCCGTGCTCGCGCTGGTGCTGCAAACATCGTTCCTAACTCAACTGGTGCTGCAAAAGCTATCGGTCTTGTAATCCCAGAATTGAACGGTAAACTTGACGGATCTGCACAACGCGTTCCAACTCCAACTGGATCAGTTACTGAATTGGTAGCAGTTCTTGAAAAGAACGTTACTGTTGATGAAGTGAACGCAGCTATGAAAGCAGCTTCAAACGAATCATACGGTTACACAGAAGATCCAATCGTATCTTCAGATATCGTAGGTATGTCTTACGGTTCATTGTTTGACGCAACTCAAACTAAAGTTCTTGACGTTGACGGTAAACAATTGGTTAAAGTTGTATCATGGTACGACAACGAAATGTCATACACTGCACAACTTGTTCGTACTCTTGAATACTTCGCAAAAATCGCTAAATAATTCATGAGTCGATAAAAAGCAAGACCTCTTGGTCTTGCTTTTCTTATATGGAAAAAATGGATGACACAACAATCATCCATTCTTTTTTAATTCTTTTTCAAAAGTATCTGAAAGGGTAGTGAAGCTTAATTTCTCTAAAGTAAGCGGATGGGTAAAGGATAGTCGAAAGGCATGAAGCATAAGACGACTTGTCTTTGATTTACTATTATAGAGAGGATCACCCAGGATAGGAAGATTATGATGAGAAAGGTGCACACGAATCTGATGGGTTCGACCTGTCTTTAGTTTGCAACGAACCAAGGAGGTCTTGTTTGGGAATTGCTTTAATCTGCTTACATGTGTTTCAGCAGATTGCCCATTTTTTGTATCAACTACTCGTTTTCTGCGATCATGACGATCACGTCCAATTTTGTCTTTGAAGATAAGTTCTTTCTGGTTGGTATTTCCGTTAACTAGTGCCCAATATTCTCTAGAAATCTCTTTTTTCTCCAATAAGCGGTTGAGAATGGGTAGGATAAAAGGATTTTTGGCAAAGAG
The DNA here is from genome assembly GCF_013277565.1 of Streptococcus sp. k-90. Taxonomy (GTDB): domain Bacteria; phylum Bacillota; class Bacilli; order Lactobacillales; family Streptococcaceae; genus Streptococcus. The sequence continues at coordinate 34,076 of NZ_VMNE01000011.1, forward strand.
GACTAAGCCACTGGTTTCCATGTCCAGACGATGGACAACATAACAGGTTTGGCCAATGTAGGCACTGACATGGTTAAGAAGAGCAATTTCGTTTGGTTGGTTACCGTGGGTTTTCATCCCCTCGGGTTTGTTGACAATAATCAAGTGTTGGTCTTGATAAACTTCCTGAACTAAGTCTGGGTTTCCCCAAGGAATTTCTTTTTTGGGATAATCTTCCTTGTCAAAAGTCAATTGGCAAACATCGCCAGGTTTCACCACCTCGTTCCAATGAACTTCTCGCTGATTAATCAAAATATGTTTCTTGGTTCTCAAAAAATGCCGGATTTTTCTAGGGATGAGGAGTTGCTCTTCTAGTAATTGCTTCACCGTCATTTGAGGTAAAGAGGCTGGTAATGTAAATTTGAATTGCATACAGATATTGTAACAAAAAAAGCCTTATTTGGATAGGAAATAGCTAAATTCTTGTCTTCCTATGATGAAGATGATAAAATAAACGCATGAAATTAGATAAATTATTTGAGAAATTTCTTTCTCTTTTTAAAAAAGAAACAAGTGAATCGGAGGATTCTGGTTCTACTAGCTTGCGCCGTTCTCGCAGTGATAGGAAAAAATTAGCCCAAGTAGGTCCAATTCGAAAATTCTGGCGCCGCTATCATCTAACGAAAATCGTTGTTATACTAGGTTTGAGTGCAGGCTTGCTAGTCGGAACCTATTTGTTTGCTGTAGCCAAATCAACCAATGTCAATGATTTGCAAAATGCCTTGAAAACTCGAACCCTCATTTTTGACCGTGAAGAAAAAGAGGCAGGTGCCTTGTCTGGTCAAAAGGGAACCTACGTTGAACTGACTGACATCAGTAAAAATTTGCAAAATGCTGTTATTGCGACAGAAGACCGTTCTTTCTATAAAAATGACGGGATTAACTATGGTCGTTTCTTCTTGGCTATTGTCACTGCTGGTCGTTCAGGTGGTGGTTCTACTATTACCCAACAGCTGGCTAAAAACGCCTATCTATCGCAGGATCAAACAGTTGAGAGAAAAGCGAAAGAATTTTTCCTAGCTTTAGAATTAACAAAAAAATATAGCAAGGATCAGATTCTAACTATGTACCTAAACAACGCCTATTTTGGAAATGGTGTGTGGGGTGTCGAAGACGCGAGTAAGAAATACTTTGGAGTTTCTGCATCAGAAGTGAGTTTGGATCAAGCTGCGACTCTGGCAGGTATGCTCAAAGGGCCGGAATTGTATAATCCTTTGAATTCTGTAGAAGATTCTACTAATCGTCGCGATACTGTTTTGCAAAATATGGTTGCAGCGGGTTATATTGATAAAAGCCAAGAAACCGAAGCTACGGGAGTTGATATGACTTCGCAATTGCACGATAAGTATGAAGGAAAAATTTCAGATTACCGCTATCCTTCTTACTTTGATGCGGTGGTTAACGAAGCCGTTTCTAAGTATAATCTAACAGAGGAAGAAATCGTAAATAATGGCTACCGCATTTACACAGAGCTGGACCAAAACTATCAAGCAAATATGCAGGTTGTCTATGAAAATAAAGCTCTATTTCCGAGGGCAGAGGATGGAACATTTGCTCAATCAGGAAGTGTCGCTCTCGAACCGAAAACAGGGGGAGTTCGTGGAGTTGTCGGTCAAGTTGCTGACAATGATAAAACTGGATTCCGTAATTTCAACTATGCAACTCAATCAAAACGTAGTCCTGGTTCTACAATTAAGCCTTTAGTTGTTTATACGCCAGCAGTTGAAGCAGGCTGGGCTTTGAATAAGCAGTTGGATAACCATACCATGCAGTACGATAGCTATAAGGTTGATAACTATGCAGGAATCAAAACGAGTCGAGAAGTTCCTATGTATCAAGCCTTGGCAGAATCGCTTAATCTACCTGCTGTTGCCACTGTTAATGATTTGGGCGTTGACAAGGCTTTTGAAGCAGGCGAAAAATTCGGACTCAACATGGAAAAGGTCGATCGTGTTCTTGGCGTCGCCTTGGGAAGCGGTGTTGAAACCAACCCTCTTCAAATGGCTCAAGCATATGCTGCTTTTGCAAATGAAGGGTTAATGCCGGAAGCTCATTTTATTAGTAGAATTGAAAATGCTAGTGGACAAGTTATTGCAAGCCATAAAAATTCACAAAAACGGGTGATTGATAAGTCTGTAGCTGACAAGATGACCAGTATGATGTTGGGTACATTCACCAACGGAACGGGAATTAGTTCATCGCCTGCAGACTATGTCATGGCAGGGAAAACTGGTACAACCGAAGCAGTTTTCAATCCAGAATACACAAGTGACCAGTGGGTAATTGGTTATACTCCAGATGTAGTGATTAGTCACTGGCTTGGTTTTCCGACCACTGATGAAAATCACTATCTAGCAGGATCTACTTCAAACGGTGCAGCTCATGTCTTCAGAAATATTGCAAATACCATTTTACCTTATACCCCAGGAAGTACCTTTACAGTTGAAAATGCATATAAGAAAAATGGAATCGCACCAGCTAACACAAAAAGACAAGTACAAACCAATGATAATAGCCAGACAGATGATAATTTGTCTGATATTCGAGGACGTGCGCAAAGTCTAGTAGATGAGGCTAGTCGGGCTATCTCGGATGCCAAGATTAAAGAAAAGGCTCAAACAATCTGGGATTCGGTAGTCAATCTATTCCGCTAAGATGCTTGTCAAAGTCTAGCTTTCTTGTTATAATAGATAAGATGGAGGCGTTATGGCACTAAAAAAAGCAAGCCTAGCTTGTGCGGTTTGTGGTTCGAGAAACTATTCAATCAAGATCAGTGGAAACCCCAAGCCTACACGACTAGAAGTAAATAAATTTTGTAAGCATTGTGGCAAGTACACTACACACAGAGAAACGAGATAGGAGAGAGCGATGCGTTTTATTGGAGATATTTTTAGACTTCTTAAAGACACAACATGGCCAACTCGCAAGGAAAGCTGGAGAGATTTTCGTTCTATCATGGAATACACAGCTTTCTTTGTAGTAATTATTTACATTTTTGACCAGTTGATTGTTTCAGGTTTGATTCGATTTATTAACATTTTTTAGAAGGTTAGTGGAGTTAATTACACTAAAAATCTTCTATTTATGAAAGGAAATATCATGGATAGTTTTGATAAAGGGTGGTTTGTTTTACAAACTTATTCTGGTTATGAAAATAAGGTAAAAGAAAATCTATTACAACGTGCACAAACCTACAATATGTTGGATAATATTCTACGCGTTGAAATCCCAACACAAACAGTGCAAGTTGAAAAAAATGGAAAGAGAAAAGAAGTAGAAGAAAATCGCTTTCCAGGTTATGTTCTTGTAGAAATGGTCATGACAGATGAAGCTTGGTTTGTTGTTCGAAATACACCAAACGTTACAGGATTCGTCGGATCTCACGGGAACAGATCAAAACCAACTCCATTATTGGAACAAGAAATTCGTGACATTTTGGTATCTATGGGACAAACTGTTCAAGAATTTGATTTCGATGTTGAAGTTGGTCAAACTGTACGTATTATTGATGGTGCTTTTGCAGACTATACTGGTAAGATTACAGAGATTGATAACAATAAAGTGAAAATGATTATCTCTATGTTTGGTAATGACACAGTAGCAGAAGTAAACCTAAACCAAATTGCAGAATTATAACCCCGAGAGAGGCCCGTCCTCTCTTTTTTGTGCATTTGAGACGGTGAAGAGAACAGAATGGAGAAAATGTCACAAACGATGTTTCGAATCTGTTAGACTGTATCTAGAAAGGGGAACGTTATGCTTAAAGAACCCTATGAAGAAGTAGGTGAGATTAGTCATCGTATAAGTGAGGGAGGTCTGTGGCTAGATGATTATTATCTCTTTTATGAAACATTACGGAGGTATAGAAAGGAACAAAGTAAAGAAAAACAAGAAGAGTTAGAACGTGTTTTAAGAAATGAACGTTTTCGAGGACGTCAAAGAGTATTAAGGGACTTACGTATTGTGTTTAAAGAGTTTGATATTGGGCTGAAATAGTCAAATTTAAAAAAGTCGAAAAAATTTAAAAAAATTTGAAAAAAATTGGAAAAAGTAGTTGACAAAAAA
>NZ_VMNE01000057.1:0-343 GCF_013277565.1 Streptococcus sp. k-90
GTCCAGAATTACTACACCGTCGGCACTACATGCTTAGTCCAGTTATTACATTCGCCGGTTAGCTGCGAACGGACACGCTACTAACAAACTAGCCTGATTGGATTTAACGCTTCAACCCCAGGCAGGGCATCCACGCGATCTCTTTTAGTTTTGACCTCTCTTGATCCCCGTCCTAAGAGCGGAGGCTAGGGAGAGAGGACACCTTCAGTTTATTAAGCTGATTAAGCTGCTAAAGCAGCAGGTGCGAAGTTTTCGTCGTTTGCGACTATTTTTTTGCGGCTTTTAACGAGGCAAACCGCCCCTCGGCATGCTCCTAGGGCTTTGCAAATCCTGTCGAATCCAG
>NZ_VMNE01000012.1:0-63725 GCF_013277565.1 Streptococcus sp. k-90
CCTGCGGCTAGTTTCCTAGTTTGCTCTTTGATTTTCATTGAGTATAAGCTTTCTCTAAGAAAATCTTAAGCTAGTTTTCAGGTTTGCCCCTTATACTAGAGTCATCAAAAAGAAACGAGGACTCTCACATGACAGTAACGATTAAAGTAAATTACCAAACCACTTTTCAAAAGAAAGAAGCAACAAAATAAGCTTGAATAGGAGAAGAAGGGCAGAAATGCTCTTTTTTCGTTTCTAAAACTACTTTCAGCCTGTCATCCTAAAAGTAAAGAATCTAAAATCACTTTCTATTTGCTTTTCTTTCTTGCATTGCTTTTCTAGATATGCTACAGTTGTGATAGCGATTACAAAAAGGAGCATGCTATGAAAAATCCAGCTTTGTTAGAAGAAATTAAGACTTATAAAGGACGAGATGAGGTTCCAGAGGACTTTGATGCTTTCTGGGATGAGGAAGTGAAAAAAGTTTCAACTCTTCCAGCCTACCAGTTGGAGGAAAGAGATTTCTGCATTCCTCAAATCAAGTGCTATGAGTTAACATTTGAAGGAACCAATGAAGGAAAGATCTATGCGCGCGTCGTTCTTCCAAAGAGTGAGGAGAAGGTTCCGATAATCTTCCATTTCCATGGTTATATGGGACGTGGCTGGGACTGGGCCGACATGCTGTCCTATACCGTATCTGGTTACGGTGTTGTCTCCATAGATGTGCGGGGCCAGTCAGGTTACTCGCAAGACGGCTTGCGGTCTCCTCTAGGAAATACAGTTAAGGGGCATATTATCCGTGGTGCTGTGGAAGATCGGGAGCACCTCTTTTATAAGGATGTCTATTTGGATATTTACCAGTTGGTTGAAATTATTGCCAGTTTGTCTCAGGTTGATGAGAATCGTCTTTCTAGCTATGGTGCCTCTCAAGGAGGGGCTTTAGCTTTGGTTGCAGCAGCACTCAATCCTCGGATTCAGAAAACAGTTGCCATCTATCCCTTCTTGTCAGACTTTAGACGAGTGCTTGAGATTGGTAATACTAGCGAGGCTTACGACGAACTTTTCCGTTATTTCAAGTTTCACGATCCCTTCCATGAAACTGAGGAGGAAATCATGGCGACCCTGGCCTATATCGATGTGAAAAATCTCGCTCATCGTATCAAGGGTGAGGTTAAGATGATTACGGGCTTGGACGATGATGTTTGCTATCCTATTACCCAGTTTGCGATTTACAACCGTCTCACCTGCGATAAGACCTATCGCATCATGCCTGAGTATGCCCACGAAGCCATGAATGTCTTTGTAAATGACCAAGTATACAACTGGCTATGTGGTAGTGAGATTCCTTTTAAATATGTGAAGTGATGAATGAGAGAGCCTAGTAGCTCTCTTTTTGTACAGAGTCTAGTCAGCAAATATTCTAGTTCATATATACTTTGAAATTCAGTAACTCTTATAGCTATCACTGTATTTTAGGGAAAGAATGATAGAGTCCTTAATATGAACTATGATACGAATGCTTTGAAGCGGAAATGATAGACGAATGGCTATTTCTGAATCATACCCCAATGTTTTTCCCTGTATTAGAAAGGATATGGAAACTAAAGTCATCCATAAGAAGCCAAACCGATTTTTTCTTTGATTTTGTCATTCTTATGTCTAATGTGGTGAAACCTATTTCAATACATTGAAAATCACCTGTGAAATGTGTTATAATTTATAAGAAAATATACAGTTTCGCTACAAATGAACATTTATATATAAGTTTGTGTATAAGATGGTTTTCTCGTTAGGATAATATCTTGTAAAAACGATATTCCTGTAGATACAGTACTTAAATAGCATTTGTAAAGTAGCAAAATAGTCCATGTCTATTTTTATTGTAAGAATCAAAATAGAGAGTGTTATGCTAATGGAAACTGTAATATTTTATTTTTTAGAATATACTTGGATAAATTAACTTTGAAAGTTAAAGTGAGGTAATATATGTTTATATGTTTAAAGGGTTTAGGGAAATTTCGTAAATCCAAAGCTTATGGTTTGGTTGGTTGTTTGACACTATCAGCGGTGATTGGCTTAGCTGCACCAGAGTTACCAGTTATTGGTGGCGGGGTTGTTTATGCTGATGTCATTCAAGGTGGTAGCGATATTCAAGATGTGGATGTTCATAGTAAATCTGCAGAAGGTGTTGCTATGACTTACACCACTTATGACAGTGGAACGAGTGGAAAACAAACCGCATCAGGTAGCGGTGTCTTTGTAGCTCCGAATGTGATGGTAACAGTAGCTCATAACTACTATGATAAAAACCAAGAGGATAAGTCTGCGGTCTTGCGTGGTGGGGAGTCTGCTCGTAGTTATGTTGTGATGAACTCGGAAAAGGAGAAAAGCAATAAAGTACCTACTTCTGGTGTATCGGAAGCTCTTGAAAAAGACTCTATTCACTTGTATAACGGCAAAGACTTTGGTAAAGACTATAGCAACGACTTAGCAGTAGTGGTAACTAAAAAGCCTGTAGAAGCTATGACAGGTGGTGAGGACTCTCCAAGAGAGTTGAGTCATAAAGAGGTTTCTACTGGTGATAAAATCACTATGGTCGGATATCCCAATGATTTTTCTACTCCAAATTTAAGTAAAGAAAATAAAGCTCGCTTGAAAGACGGTAAGGCTTATTCAGTCTCAACAACTGTGAGCAGTATCAATAAAGAGAGTGGTGCAGTCACTTATCATTCCTCAGCTTTAGGAGGTTTTTCAGGTGCTCCTTTGTTTAATGATAAGGGAGAGGTAGTCGGTATCCACCAGCACGGAACAAATACTTCAAACGCTCCTGAGAGTGAGCGTATTGGCGGTGGTACTATCTTTACGGACAAGCACAGAGCTTGGATTCGTTCTATGATTGATAAATATGGTATAAAGGGTTGGTATATAGATGGTGCAAACCGTTACTACTATGATGAAAATCATATAGCTTTAAAAGATGTAGAGTCTGAGATTGATGGTGCTTTATATAGTTTTGATGAAAAAGGTCGAGCTACTTTAGTAAAAGGTGAAGAAAAAGGTCGTGTTCTACTTCGAGTGGAAGATACTAAAGGAACTCGTTTAATTTCAGATAAGGTTGTTCAGGAAGGTCCTGTTGGAAGTGGCTTGAATTTTCATTTAAGACAAAATCCAGACTTCAAACAGTTAATAGCAACTTCCCCAACAGCTAAAGTGGTATCCTATAACGGAGTGCCAATTAACAAACTAGCAAGTGATACTACTTGGTCTGATGAATATGTTAGTAAGTTAGCTTTAGGAGATACAATTATAAGAGCGGTAGTAGATTCGGTAACTCCTCCATCAACGTCTTCTTCGGATTTTGCAAGAACTGAAGTTGGTAAAGTCGATTTGAGTGGTAAATCGAATTTACCTGTACCTAGTAAAGAGGTGTTACAAGCTCCGAATGGCTCAGAAAATTTCTATGCTACAACGCACATTCAAACGCCAGATGGGTCGGGGTCAGGTACTTTAATTGCACCCAATTTGGTGTTAACAGTCGCTCATAATTTCTTAACAGTTAAAGGTTCTGAAGTAATTACTAAATCTGGTCGTACCAATACAGTGTATAAAGCAACTTTGCCGAATGGTAAGTCTGTGAATTTTTCAGATGATGATATTGTTTATTGGAATAAAAAAGATTCAGTATTTGGATTTAAAAATGACTTAGCTTTGGTTCGGTTAAAAGAAGCAGTAAAAGGAGTAACTCCTGTAGAGGTTGTAAAACAATCTTCGAAAGTTGCAGAGGGGGATTCAGTTTCGGTCTATGGTTTTCCAGATAACAAGCTAAGTCCAGTTTTAGATAGCAAAGTAGTAGGAACTACAGACTTCGGTTCTGGAATAGAGGGAATTAGCTATGGAGGTACGAAACCTGGAGCGTCTGGTGGTGGTCTTTATAATGATAAAGGTGCTTTAATTGGAGTTCACCAAAATGGTGTTGTAGGAAGCCGCAGTGGTGGTTTAGTCTTATCAAAAGAGCAGCTGGATTGGGTTCGTTCTTATATTGAGGGTCAACCAAAAGATCCTGTCTATGTGGAAGATAAAGAAGTGGAACCTTCTAAGAAGGATTCGGATAAGGATTTAGCTGGGAAATTAGATCCAAAAAAAGATAGTGGAAAAGAAGATTCTGGTATTTTAGGTACATCTGGTGACTTTGCAGCTCCTACAGTAGATAAGCCAGAGTTTAAAGGTGGAGTTCCTTTCACTGAATCTCCTATACTGGAAATCCCAGAGTATACGGGTGTATTATCAACCTTAGGAGAAGAATCGGCCCCAACAGTTGAACAGCATGACTTTACAGGCGGAGTTAACGGAGGCGAATCACTTGTTACAGAAGTTCCAGAGTATAGCGGTGTTCTCTCCACATTAGGAGACACTCCAGCCCCTATAGTAGCTAGGCCAGAGTTTAAAGGTGGCGTGAATGGGGGCGACTCACTTGTTACAGAAGTTCCAGAGTATAGCGGTATTATATCCACATTAGGTGATTCTCCAGCTCCTACAGTAGCTAAGCCAGAGTTTAAAGGCGGAGTGAATGGTGCGGATGCTGAGGTCCATCATATTTCAGACTATACAGGTGGAGTTCCTTTCATTGAATCTCCGATACTAGAAATCCCAGAGTATATGGGTGATACATTATCAACCTCAGGAGAAGAATCGGCCCCAACAGTTGAACACCATGACTTTACAGGCGGGGTTAATGGAGGCGACTCACTTGTTACAGAAGTTCCAGAGTATAGCGGTGTTCTATCCACATTAGGTGATTCTCCAGCTCCTACAGTCTCTAAGCCAGAGTTTACAGGTGGCGTGAATGGAGGCGACTCACTTGTTACAGAAGTTCCAGAGTATAGCGGTATTATATCCACATTAGGAGATTCTCCAGCTCCTACAGTCTCTAAGCCAGAGTTTACAGGTGGCGTGAATGGTGCGGTTGCTGAGATTCATCACCTTCCAGATTTCACAGGCGGAGTGAATACAGTAACTAGTGTTGTGTATGATGTAGAAAATTATACAGAAGTATTATCTACAGCAGGAGAAGGAAGTTCAGTAGTGAAATCTACTGATAAACAAGTAAATAATAAAGACAGTAAGGATGAAGCAGAAACTAAGCACGTTATCACAGAAATTGCTAGTTCACAACGTATTTTAAAAAATGAAACAGGAAGTATTCAAATTCAAGCTTCAGAAGAAGTATTGAAAAATGTGATAGGTATTCAAATTCAAGAAGTTCAAGTTAGTGATTTAAGTTCATTAAACTACAAAGCATTTGATATCAAATTGAAGGATGTAAATGGCAGATATGTCAAACCTGAAGGAAAAGTCCTTGTTACTTTTGCTACAGATCAGTCCGTTGAGAATGTTTATGCTGTAGATCCAGAAGGAAAACTACACACTATTGAATTCGAACAAAAAGATGGAAAGATTATTTTTGAGACTAATAATTCTAGTATTTATGCGATGACTTTCCGACACTCCATTGATAATCCACCATTTAAAAATATTACAGAAGATAACAAGGCTGAAGAACTTTCACTGTCATCTAAATTGTTATCAACAAATGAATACTCTGAATCTAATCGATTAGAGAATAAAGTAAGTAATAACGAACAGTCTAAGTTACCAAATACAGGTGAGAATAAATCAATAACAACAGTTTTGCTTGGTTTTGTGGGAATGATCCTTGGAGTAATGATTTCCTATAAACAAAAAGACAGTTAACTTTGTCTGAAATCTCACTTTGAACTTCTATGTTAATCTAAAATAAACCAGTCTGGAATCTAATAAGATAGTTAGAATTCTAGGCTGGTTTTATAGATATAAATTGGAATAGAGAGGTAAATAAAAATAATACTCAATTAAAATCAAAAAGCAAACTAGGAAGCTGACTGCAGACTGCACTTGAGTACGGTAAGGCGACGCTGACGCGTTTTAAATTAGTATAATAGATGTGAATTATTTTCTCTGCTGAAACTACTTTCAAGATACGCTGTTCTATAAAATACTTTTGAAACTGAAATCTATTCTATGACAAAGTATTGAAAGCGCTTTAAAAATAGTATATAATTGTCTCATAAGAAAAAAGGAAAAGGAGGAAAAAGGATGCCACAGATTACTAAAGAAGCCTTGATTGCACAAATCAAAGATGGAATCATTGTTTCTTGTCAGGCCCTTCCTCACGAACCGCTTTATACAGAAGCGGGAGGAGTCATCCCCTTGCTGGTCAAAGCGGCTGAGCAAGGTGGAGCAGTCGGTATTCGAGCCAATAGTGTTCGTGATATCAAGGAAATTAAAGAGGTTACAAAACTTCCGATTATAGGGATTATCAAACGAGATTATCCACCTCAAGAACCCTTCATCACTGCTACTATGAAAGAAGTTGATGAATTAGCAGAACTAGATATTGAAGTGATTGCTCTAGACTGTACTAAACGCGAACGCTACGATGGTTTGGAGATTCAGGAGTTTATCCGTCAGGTTAAGGAAAAATATCCTAACCAGCTCTTGATGGCTGATACTAGTACCTTCGAAGAAGGGTTAGCAGCCGTAGAAGCAGGAATTGACTTCGTTGGAACAACCTTATCAGGTTACACATCTTACAGTCCAAAGGTAGACGGTCCAGATTTTGAACTAATCAAGAAGTTCTGTGATGCGGGTGTAGATGTTATCGCTGAAGGGAAAATTCATACACCAGAACAAGCCAAACAAATCCTAGGATATGGAGTGCGAGGTATTGTTGTTGGTGGCGCTATTACTAGACCAAAAGAGATTACAGAACGCTTTGTTGCTGGTCTTAAATAACACAATCTCAAAATAGAGGAGAGTGGTGGAAGCGTCGGATAAAATGAAAACGTATACAGATGCAAACTTGCTCATTATCCAATATGGATACGCTTATAAATAGGAGAATACAAATGAAATTTAGAAAACTAGCTTGTACAGTGCTTGCGGGTGCTGCGATTCTTGGTCTTGCTGCTTGTGGAAATTCTGGCGGAAGTAAAGATGCTGCAAAATCGGGTAGCGATAGCGGAAAAACAGAAATCACTTGGTGGGCATTCCCAGTCTTCACTCAAGAAAAAACTGGTGATGGTGTTGGAACTTATGAAAAATCTATCATCGCAGCCTTTGAAAAAGCAAACCCAGATGTTAAAGTGAAATTGGAAACTATCGACTTTAAGTCAGGTCCAGAAAAAATCACTACAGCTATCGAAGCAGGTACAGCTCCTGACGTCCTCTTTGACGCACCAGGACGTATCATCCAATACGGTAAAAATGGAAAATTGGCTGACTTGAACGACCTCTTTACAGACGACTTTGTTAAAGATGTTAACAATGAAAATATTGTAAAAGCAAGTAAAGCTGGCGATAAAGCTTATATGTATCCAATCAGTTCAGCACCATTCTACATGGCTATGAACAAGAAAATGTTGGAAGAAGCTGGAGTTGCGAATCTTGTAAAAGAAGGCTGGACAACAGACGACTTTGAAAAAGTATTGAAAGCACTCAAAGCTAAAGGCTATACACCAGGTTCATTGTTCAGTTCAGGTCAAGGGGGAGACCAAGGAACACGTGCCTTCATTTCAAACCTTTATGGTGCTTCTGTAACTGATAAAGATGTTACTAAGTATACAACTGATGATCCTAAATTCGTTAAAGGTCTTGAAAAAGCAACTAGCTGGATTAAAGATGGTTTGTTGAATAATGGTTCACAATTTGATGGTGGAGCAGATATCCAAAACTTTGCTAACGGCCAAACATCATACACTACTCTTTGGGCACCATCTCAAAATGGTATCCAAGCTAAACTATTGGAAGCAAGTAAAGTAGAAGTGGTAGAAGTACCATTCCCATCTGATTCTGGTAAACCAGCTCTTGAATACCTTGTAAACGGATTTGCAGTATTTAACAACAAAGACGACAAGAAAATTGCTGCTTCTAAGAAATTTGTTCAATTCATCGCTGATGATAAAGAATGGGGTCCAAAAGATGTTGTTCGTACAGGAGCATTCCCAGTTCGTACATCATTTGGTAAACTCTATGATGACAAACGTATGGAAACAATCGGTGCTTGGACTAAGTACTACTCACCATACTACAATACAATTGATGGTTTTGCAGAAATGAGAACTCTATGGTTCCCAATGTTGCAATCAGTTTCAAATGGCGATCAAAAACCAGCTGATGCATTGAAAGCATTTACTGAAAAAGCAAACGAAACTATCAAAAAAGCTACTAAACAATAAACCCTAAACTAGATTTTGTAGCCCCTTTTCCCTTTGCACGCTTGTGTAAGAAAAGGGGGCTTTTATTTAAAAGGTAAATCATCATTCTCTTAGGAGATTATCAATAAAAGAAAAGGAAAGAGAGGTGCCGATAGTGAAAGTTAATAAAATTCGTATGAGAGAAACTATTATTTCTTATGCTTTCCTAGCGCCAGTTTTATTCTTCTTCATTGTCTTCGTTTTAGTACCAATGATTATGGGCTTTATCACAAGTTTCTTTAACTACTCTATGACTAGTTTTGAATTTGTGGGCTTAGATAACTATATCCGTATGTTTAAAGATCCTGTCTTTACAAAATCTCTGATTAACACAGTTATTTTGGTTGTTGGATCTGTACCGATTGTTGTTCTCTTTTCGCTCTTTGTGGCGTCGCAAACCTACCATCAAAATGCTATTGCCAGATCCTTCTACCGTTTTGTCTTTTTCCTTCCTGTCGTAACAGGTAGTGTTGCCGTAACGGTTGTATGGAAATGGATCTATGACCCACTATCAGGTATCTTGAACTTTGTGCTTAAATCAAGCCATATTATTACTCAAAATATTTCATGGCTGGGAGACAAACACTGGGCATTGCTGGCAATTATGATTATCCTCTTGACAACTTCAGTTGGTCAACCAATCATCCTCTACATAGCTGCTATGGGGAATATTGACAATTCATTGGTTGAAGCGGCTCGTGTAGACGGTGCAACTGAATTTCAAGTTTTCTGGAAGATTAAATGGCCAAGCCTTCTTCCAACAACTCTTTATATCGCAATCATCACAACAATCAACTCATTCCAAGTTTTCGCCTTGATTCAGCTTTTGACATCTGGTGGGCCAAACTACTCAACAAGTACCTTGATGTACTACCTATACGAAAAAGCCTTCCAATTGACAGAATATGGTTATGCCAACACAATTGGTGTCTTCTTGGCAGTCATGATTGCTATCGTAAGCTTTGTTCAATTTAAAGCACTCGGAAACGACGTAGAATATTAAAGAAAGGAGACAGCTATGCAATCTACACAAAAGAAACCATTAACAGCCTTTACTGTTATTTCAACAATCATTTTGCTCTTATTGACCGTGCTGTTCATCTTTCCATTCTACTGGATTTTGACAGGGGCATTTAAATCACAACCTGATACAATCGTAATTCCACCACAGTGGTTCCCTAAAATGCCAACCATGGAAAACTTCCAACAACTCATGGTGCAAAACCCTGCTATGCAATGGATGTGGAACTCAGTATTTATCTCATTGGTAACTATGTTCTTAGTCTGTGCAACTTCATCTCTAGCAGGTTATGTATTGGCTAAAAAACGTTTCTATGGTCAACGTATCCTCTTTGCAATCTTTATTGCTGCTATGGCTCTTCCAAAACAAGTTGTCCTTGTACCATTGGTACGTATCGTCAACTTCATGGGAATCCACGATACTCTCTGGGCAGTTATCTTGCCTTTGATTGGATGGCCATTTGGGGTTTTCCTTATGAAACAATTTAGTGAAAATATTCCAACAGAGTTGCTTGAATCAGCTAAAATTGATGGTTGTGGTGAGATTCGTACTTTCTGGAGCGTAGCTTTCCCAATTGTAAAACCAGGGTTTGCGGCTCTTGCAATCTTTACCTTCATCAATACTTGGAACGACTACTTCATGCAGTTGGTTATGTTGACTTCACGTAACAATTTGACTATTTCACTCGGTGTTGCGACCATGCAAGCCGAAATGGCAACCAACTATGGTTTAATCATGGCAGGTGCAGCTCTTGCTGCAGTGCCAATCGTAACAGTCTTCCTAGTCTTCCAAAAATCCTTCACACAAGGTATTACTATGGGAGCTGTTAAAGGATAAGAAACGATTTCTTTTACAGTATCAATTGGCTATTGCTAGCACTATCTAAAAGCCTCCGACAGTAAATGACACTGTTGGAGGTGTTAGTTTTAATCGCTTAATGACGATTTTTAAAGGAGAAAATAATGATTTTTGACGATTTGAAAAATATTAGCTTCTATAAAGGGATTCATCCCAATCTTGACAAGGCAATTGATTATCTTTATGAACATCGTAAAGATTCATTCGAGTTAGGAAAATATGATATTGATGGTGACAAGGTTTTTCTAGTTGTTCAAGAAAATGTCCTAAATAAAGCTGAAAATGACCAGTTTGAACATCACAAGAACTATGCAGACTTGCATTTATTGGTAGAAGGGCATGAATATTCGAGCTACGGTTCACGTATCAAAGATGAAGCAGTAGCATTTGACGAAACAAGTGATATTGGTTTTGTCCATTGTCATGAACACTACCCACTCTTGT
The DNA here is from genome assembly GCF_013277565.1 of Streptococcus sp. k-90. Classification (GTDB taxonomy): domain Bacteria; phylum Bacillota; class Bacilli; order Lactobacillales; family Streptococcaceae; genus Streptococcus. Next base: position 10,594 of record NZ_VMNE01000012.1, read on the forward strand.
TGGGGTATCACAATTTTGCGATTTTCTTCCCAGGAGAGCCACATCAACCAAATGGTTATGCAGGTATGGAAGATCAAGTTCGCAAGTATTTGTTTAAAATTTTAATTGATTAGAATGATAGATCGAGATAGCTGATGACTATCTTATATTCTTCGAAAATCAAATTCAAACCGCGTCAGCTTCGCCTTGGAATATATATGTGACTGATCTCGTCAGTCTTATCTACAACCTCAAAGCAGTGCTTTGAGCAACCTACGGCTAGCTTCCTAGTTTGCTCTTTGATTTTCATTGAGTATTATTGAACACTTTTGAAAATTGAGTTTAAGAGTTGAATCTTATCAATTGATAAATCGGAATGATTTAGCAAGTGATATAAATTATAGGGGGAGTAAAAGATGTCACAAAAAGGAAGAAGTCTCATCAAGGCTGCATTTGATACAGATAATTTTCTAATGCGAATTAGTGAGAAGGTTTTAGATATTGTAACAGTCAATCTTCTCTTTGTAGTAACTTGTTTGCCAATCGTAACGATTGGAGTAGCCAAAATTAGTCTCTATCAGACAATGTTTGAAATCAAGCAAAGTAGACGTGTTCCAGTTTTTAGAACCTATCTAAGAGTTTTTAGGCAAAACCTGAAACTAGGTTTTCAGTTGGGGATGTTAGAATTAGGAATTGTATTTCTAACTCTTTCAGATCTCTATCTTTTCTGGGGTCAAACAGCTCTGCCCTTCCAATTGGTGAAAGCTATTTGTCTAGGTATTCTTATCTTCCTCACCATTGTGATGTTGGCTAGTTACCCTATCGCGGCACGTTATGACCTATCTTGGAAAGAAATTCTTCAAAAAGGACTGATGTTGGCTAGTTTTAACGCTCCTTGGTTTATCTTGATGATCGCAACTATCTTTTTGATTTTGATGATTCTATATCTATCAGCCTTTACCCTTCTATTGGGAGGATCAGCTTTTATTCTCTTTGGTTTTGGACTTCTTGCTTTTTTACAAGTAGGAGTGATGGAAAAGCTATTTGCTAAGTATGAGTAAGGGTTGCAATTATTTCTGAAACTACTTTCAAACGCTCCAAACGCTATTCTATAAGCAAGAAACTAAAATCTAAGTGTCTACAAAATATTGAAAGCCTTTTCGGTAAAGTGTATACTAAAGAAGTAAAGAAAGAATCTGCTTTAGCAGAAAATAAAAATAATAGGAGAAAATCTATGTCAGATTTGAAAAAATACGAAGGTATCATTCCAGCCTTCTACGCATGTTATGATGAACAAGGAGAAGTAAGTCCAGAACGTACGCGTTCCTTGGTTCAATACTTTATTGATAAAGGTGTTCAAGGTCTTTATGTCAATGGTTCTTCTGGTGAATGTATCTACCAAAGTGTTGAAGACCGCAAGTTGATTTTGGAAGAAGTCATGGCAGTTGCCAAAGGTAAATTAACTATTATTGCCCATGTTGCTTGCAATAATACTAAAGATAGTATGGAACTAGCTCGCCATGCTGAAAGCTTGGGAGTAGATGCCATTGCAACGATTCCACCAATTTACTTCCGCTTGCCAGAATACTCAGTTGCCAAATACTGGAACGATATTAGTTCTGCAGCTCCAAATACAGACTATGTTATCTACAACATTCCTCAATTGGCAGGTGTTGCTTTGACTCCAAGTCTTTATACTGAAATGTTGAAGAATCCTCGTGTTATCGGTGTGAAGAACTCTTCTATGCCAGTTCAAGATATCCAAACTTTTGTTAGCCTTGGTGGAGAAGACCATATCGTCTTTAATGGTCCAGATGAGCAGTTCCTAGGAGGACGCCTCATGGGTGCTAAGGCTGGTATCGGTGGTACTTACGGTGCTATGCCAGAACTCTTCTTGAAACTTAACCAATTGATTGCGGATAAAGACTTGGAAACAGCGCGTGAATTACAATACGCTATCAACGCTATCATTGGTAAACTCACTTCTGCACATGGAAATATGTATGGTGTCATTAAAGAAGTCTTGAAGATCAATGAAGGACTTAATATTGGATCTGTTCGTTCACCTTTGACACCAGTGACTGAAGAAGATCGTCCAGTTGTGGAAGCAGCTGCAGCCTTGATTCGTGAAACCAAGGAGCGCTTCCTCTAATCTATAAGGAGGTATTTATGACACACTACGTTGCAATTGATATCGGTGGAACCAACATCAAATATGGCTTGATCGACCAAGAAGGCCAACTTGTTGAATCGCATGAAATGCCAACAGAAGCGCATCAGGGTGGACCTCATATCTTACAAAAGACCAAAGATATTGTAGCCAGCTATTTAGAAAAAGGCCCAGTAGCAGGTGTTGCCATTTCTTCTGCTGGGATGGTGGATCCAGACAAGGGTGAAATCTTCTATGCTGGTCCTCAAATCCCTAACTATGCAGGTACCCAGTTCAAAAAGGAAATCGAGACTAGCTTTACTATTCCTTGTGAGATTGAAAATGATGTCAACTGTGCAGGTCTAGCTGAGGCAGTATCTGGTTCAGGTAAGGGAGCGAGTGTCACTCTTTGCTTGACTATTGGAACCGGTATCGGTGGTTGTTTGATTATGGATGGGAAAGTTTTCCATGGATTTAGCAATTCAGCCTGTGAAGTTGGTTATATGCATATGCAGGATGGAGCGTTCCAAGATTTGGCTTCTACAACAGCCTTGGTTGAGTATGTAGCAGCAGGTCATGGAGATCCAGTTGACCAGTGGAATGGTCGACGTATTTTTAAGGAAGCTACTGAAGGAAACAAAATCTGCATGGAAGGCATTGACCGCATGGTAGATTACCTTGGGAAAGGTCTGGCAAATATTTGCTACGTTGCCAATCCAGAAGTGGTCATTCTCGGTGGTGGTATCATGGGGCAAGAGGCTATCCTCAAACCTAAGATCCGTACAGCCTTGAAAGAGGCTTTGGTACCAAGTTTAGCAGAAAAAACACGATTAGAATTTGCTCATCATCAAAATACGGCAGGTATGTTGGGTGCTTATTATCACTTTAAAACAAAACAATCCTAGTTTGGTTTAACCAAACTAGGATTTTCTAATCAAGTTCCCTTGACTTTCTTTATAATTGTGAGATAATAAAAAAAATATATAAAGGAATTATATAAAATGGCTATAGCGAATTCAAGTAAAATGGTAACCTTCCAAGCTAATAGAGAATTGGTAAACGATGCTATGGAAGTGTTAAAAGAACAAAATCTCTCTCTTTCATCAGCACTCAGATTATTTTTAAAGAATGTTGTCGTAACAAATGGAGTAGATTTACTGAGTGAAGAGGAATTAGAGAAGGAGTATTTGTTTAGACAATTACAAGCAGAAGTTCAAGAAAGTTATGCCAAGATTGAGGCTGGAAATTACTTGACAGATGAGGATGTCGTGACACGCTATGGATTATAAAAAATATAGGATTTTGTATTCTCCTAGAGTGATTGATAGTCTGGATAAAATATATCAGTATATAGCGGAGGAAATCGGTTTTGTAGAGGCTGCGAGAAGAAAAGTGGCGAGTATCAGAAAAGATATTAATCGTCTAGAAATTTTCCCCCAAGCTGGATTTGATGCCGATGAAAAATTTGGTAAGAAATTAGACCCTCGCTACCAAACGCGAGGATTGACCTTGAGTAAGGATTACATCGTATTATATACAATTGTTGAGGATACCGTCAGACTTGCTTATTTACTCCCTTCAAAAAGTGATTACATGAAATTATTCAAGACTAAGTCAAGATACGACTGATTCATAATCTTGAAGAGGTATGTTTGGTGATGAATAAAAATCCTAGTTTGGCTGAGCTAAACTAGGATTTTCTTATACGTTTTTGTCTACGATAGCCGTTGAGTTTCTTATTTTCCCAGTAGCTATTAAAGATTTTTTCCTTGCTTTCACGATTGATTTCCAAAAAGTAGGCATAAATCAAATCGATAAAGAAGAGCATAGGAAGTTGAGCGGATATTCGTTGGATGTAGGAGGGTTGGCTGTGGGTGGCTACAAGAACAGTCTCTGTATAGGCCTGACTATCTTTATTGGGAACACTTGTAAAAAGTACAGTCTTTGCCCCCATATCCTTAGCGTCTAATAGACTATCTAAAATAGAAGGTGTTGTACCAGAAAGTGAGAAACCGAGTACTAGACAATTTTCGTCCATAATACTGGTTGTCCAAGCAAAGCCGTCTTGATCGGTCAAGGCCTCGCAGACCACACCCAGACGCATGAAGCGCAATTTCATTTCACGAGCAACAAGGCCAGAACTCCCTGTTCCGAAGAAGTAGACACGCTCAGCATCTTCGATTAATTGGGCAATTCGTTCTAGTTGGACTTCGTCAATCAAGTCTTGTGTCTGTTCCCTCATATTGCTATAGCTTCTGAGGACTCGTTTGGTCAGTGGACTGTGCTTGGAGACTTGGTTGGCTTGATTTTCTGCCTGATGTTGGTATTGGAAAATGAATTCTCGGTAGCCAGTAAAGCCACACTTTTTAGCAAAGCGAGTTAGTGCGGCCTGAGAGATATGTAATTTTTGAGTGACTTGTTGAGAAGATAAATCATCTGTAATCGTTTCAGCTTGCAAAAAATAGCGAGCGATTTCTTGCTCTAGGTCTGTCATTTCTTCAAAATGTGAATCAATGACAGTTGCGATATCTGGTTTGTCCATAGGGAAGGCTCCTTTAAATGAGTCGTGTTGGAAAAAGACTAGATTATTGAACTTTTACATTCATTATAACATATAATATAGGGATGAATAAATAAAAACGTATCTTGCCGTAAAAACGAAAAAAAGCTTCTTGCTTTTCCATAATTTTCTGCTCAAATTGTGGTACAATGAAGAGTAAGATTTTAAGTTAGAAATGAGACTGATTTGTATGAGAAAATTTAACAGCCACTCGATTCCGATTCGGCTTAATTTATTGTTTTCAATCGTCATTTTACTCTTTATGACCATTATTGGTCGTTTGTTGTATATGCAGGTTTTGAACAAGGATTTTTACGAAAAAAAGCTAGCCTCAGCTAGTCAGACCAAGGTCACAACCAGTTCTGCCCGTGGGGAAATCTATGATGCTAGTGGAAAACCTTTGGTAGAAAATACGTTAAAGCAGGTTGTTTCCTTTACGCGTAGTAATAAAATGACGGCTAAAGATCTGAAAGAAATCGCTAGTCAGTTGCTTGGATATGTGAGTATCAGTTCGCCCAATTTGACAGAACGCCAGTTGGCTGATTACTATTTGGCTGATCCTGAAATCTATAAAAAAACAGTGGAGGCTCTCCCAGGTGAGAAACGCTTGGATTCAGATGGCAATCGTCTATCCGAATCAGAACTGTATAACAATGCGGTCGATAGTGTCCAAGCGAGTCAACTAAACTATACAGAGGATGAAAAGAAAGAAGTCTATCTTTTTAGTCAGTTAAATGCGGTTGGAAACTTTGCGACAGGAAGCATTGTGACGGATTCTTTGACAGATACCCAGATTGCTCTGATTGCCTCCGCTTCCAAGAAATTACCTGGTATCAGTATTTCTACTTCTTGGGAAAGAAAAGTTTTAGAAACTTCCCTTTCCTCTATAATTGGTAGTGTGTCGAGTGAAAAAGCTGGTCTCCCAGCGGAAGAAGCGGATGCCTATCTTAAAAAAGGTTATTCTCTTAATGACCGTGTTGGGACTTCTTACCTGGAAAAACAATACGAGGAAACCTTACAAGGAAAACGCTCGGTGAAAGAAATTCATCTAGATAAGTACGGTAACATGGAAAGTGTCGAAAATATCGAAGCTGGTACTAAAGGGAATAATATTAAACTGACCATTGATTTGGCCTTCCAAGATAGTGTAGATGCTTTGCTGAAAAGTTATTTCAATTCAGAGTTGGGAAATGGTGGGGCCAAGTATTCTGAAGGCGTGTATGCAGTCGCCCTTAATCCCAAAACAGGTGCTGTTTTATCCATGTCAGGGATCAAACATGACTTGAAAACAGGCGAGTTAACATCGGATTCCTTGGGAACGATAACCAATGTCTTTGTCCCAGGTTCGGTTGTAAAAGCGGCAACTATTAGTTCTGGTTGGGAAAATGGTGTGCTATCTGGTAATCAAACTTTGACAGACCAGTCAATTATTTTTCAAGGCTCACCCCCTATCAATTCTTGGTATACAGCTTTTTCTGGTCCGATGCCGATTACAGCTGTTCAAGCCTTGGAGTATTCATCCAATACCTATATGGTCCAAACGGCTTTAGGAATCATGGGATTAACTTATCAACCGAATATGATTGCAGGAATTGGAAACTTAGGATCAGCTATGGGGAAATTACGCTCAACCTTTGGTGAGTATGGTTTGGGATCAGCTACAGGTATTGATTTACCAGATGAATCTACTGGCTTTATTCCTAAAGATTATGATCTAGCTAATTATATTACGAATTCATTTGGTCAATTTGATAACTATACGCCGATGCAGTTGGCTCAGTATGTGGCAACTATTGCTAACAATGGAGTTCGTGTGGCTCCTCGTATTGTTGAAGGTATTTATGGAAATAATGATAAGGGAGGACTGGGCGACTTGATTCAGCAACTGAAACCGACAGAGATGAACAAGGTCAATATTTCTGACTCCGATATGAGTATCTTGCAACAAGGATTTTATCAGGTTGCCCATGGGACTAGTGGATTGACAACTGGTCGTGCCTTTTCAAATGGTGCCTTGGTATCTATTAGCGGAAAAACGGGTACAGCCGAAAGTTATGTGGCAGATGGTCAGCAAGCAACCAATACCAATGCGGTGGCCTATGCCCCATCTGATAATCCCCAAATTGCTGTGGCAGTGGTCTTTCCTCATAATACCAATCTAACAAATGGTGTAGGACCGTCCATTGCGCGTGATATTATCAATCTGTATCAAAAATACCATCCAATGAATTAGAAAGGAATTTATGCTTTATCCAACACCTATCGCCAAGCTAATTGACAGTTATTCTAAGTTACCAGGTATCGGGATTAAGACGGCTACGCGTTTGGCCTTTTATACCATTGGCATGTCTGATGACGACGTCAATGAATTTGCAAAAAATCTCCTTTCTGCTAAGAGAGAGCTGACCTATTGTTCCATCTGTGGTCGCTTGACCGATGATGATCCATGCTCCATCTGTACCGATCCAAGTCGTGACCAGACAACGATTTTGGTGCTAGAGGATAGTCGTGATGTGGCGGCCATGGAAAATATCCAAGAATATCATGGACTTTATCATGTTTTGCATGGCCTGATTTCCCCCATGAATGGCATCAGCCCAGATGATATCAATCTCAAGAGCCTCATGACTCGTCTCATGGATAGTGAGGTTTCAGAAGTCATCGTAGCAACCAATGCCACGGCAGATGGGGAAGCGACTTCCATGTATCTTTCACGCTTACTCAAGCCAGCTGGTATTAAGGTTACGCGTCTGGCACGAGGTCTTGCTGTGGGGGCAGATATCGAGTATGCGGACGAAGTTACACTCTTACGAGCCATTGAAAATCGGACAGAGCTGTAAGTCTAGATAAATTAATAAACTAAATTCATTTATACAAAAAATCAAGGAGATCGATATTTGTTTTATCGGTCTCTTTTTAGATTACTTTAAGACCAGTATCGGGTTCAAGTTTCAAAAAAGAAGCAAATATGATATACTAAAGAACGAGTATTCTATTAGAATTGGAACAAATAAAATGAAACAAACGATTATTCTTTTATATGGTGGGCGTAGTGCAGAGCGTGAAGTCTCTGTCCTTTCAGCTGAGAGTGTCATGCGTGCGGTCAACTACGATCGTTTCACAGTCAAGACTTTCTTCATTAGCCAGTCTGGTGACTTTATCAAAACTCAGGAATTTAGCCAGACTCCTGGTCAAGAGGACCGTCTCATGACCAATGAAACCATTGATTGGGATAAGAAAGTTGCTCCAAGTGCTATCTACGAAGAAGGTGCAGTGGTCTTTCCAGTTCTTCACGGTCCGATGGGAGAAGATGGCTCTGTTCAAGGATTCCTTGAAGTTTTGAAAATGCCTTATGTCGGCTGTAATATCTTATCATCTAGTCTTGCCATGGATAAAATCACGACCAAGCGTGTTTTAGAATCTGCTGGCATTGCCCAAGTTCCTTATGTGGCTATCGTTGAAGGGGACGATGTGACTGCTAAAATCGCTGAAGTGGAAGAAAAATTGACTTATCCAGTTTTCACAAAACCATCAAACATGGGTTCTAGTGTCGGTATTTCTAAGTCTGAAAATCAAGAAGAACTCCGTCAAGCCTTGAAACTTGCCTTCCAATATGACAGCCGTGTCTTGGTTGAGCAAGGAGTGAATGCCCGTGAAATCGAGGTTGGTCTCTTGGGTAACTACGATGTCAAAAGCACGTTGCCAGGGGAAGTAGTCAAGGATGTTGCCTTTTATGACTACGATGCCAAGTATATTGACAACAAGATTACTATGGACATCCCAGCCAACATCAGTGATGATGTAGTAGCTGTCATGCGCCAAAATGCAGAAACAGCCTTCCGTGCCATTGGTGGGCTCGGTCTCTCTCGTTGCGATTTCTTCTATACAGATAAGGGAGAGGTTTTCCTCAACGAGCTCAATACCATGCCAGGATTCACCCAGTGGTCTATGTATCCACTTCTTTGGGACAATATGGGAATTAGCTACCCAGACTTAATCGAGCGATTGGTTGATCTTGCCAAGGAAAGTTTTGACAAGCGCGAAGCGCATTTGCTATAAAAATGAAAGAGAGGGTAGGAGCCAGAACCATCACTGCAAGGTGACTAGAGTTCTCGAGCTTCGACCCTTTTTAAAGGAGTAGAAATGAAATTAACAATCCATGAAGTGGCTCAAGTTGTAGGAGCTAAAAATGATATCAGCATCTTTGAGGACACCCAGTTAGAGAAAGCTGAGTTTGACAGTCGTTTGATTGGGACTGGAGATTTATTTGTGCCACTCAAAGGTGCGCGTGATGGTCACGACTTTATCGAAACAGCTTTTGAAAATGGTGCAGTAGTAACCCTGTCTGAGAAAGAGGTCGCAAATCACCCCTACATTCTAGTAGACGACGTTTTGGCTGCCTTTCAATCACTAGCTGCCTACTATCTTGAGAAAACAGCTGTTGATGTCTTTGCTGTAACGGGTTCAAATGGTAAGACGACGACCAAGGATATGTTGGCGCATTTGCTATCAACAACCTACAAAACCTACAAAACACAAGGCAATTACAATAACGAGATTGGCCTTCCTTATACAGTTCTCCATATGCCTGAAGGAACAGAAAAGTTGGTCTTGGAGATGGGGCAGGATCACTTGGGAGATATTCGTCTCTTGTCTGAATTGGCCCGTCCAAAAACAGCCATCGTAACTTTGGTTGGAGAAGCCCATTTGGCCTTTTTCAAAGACCGTTCTGAGATTGCTAAAGGAAAAATGCAAATTGCTGATGGCATGGCTTCAGGTTCTTTACTTTTGGCGCCAGCTGACCCTATTGTAGAGGACTACTTGCCTACGGATAAGAAGGTGATTCGTTTTGGTCAGGGAACAGAGCTGGAAGTCACAGACTTGATTGAGCGCAAGGACAGTCTGACCTTTAAGGCTAATTTCTTGGAACAAGCCCTTGATTTGCCAGTGACTGGTAAGTACAATGCCACCAATGCTATGATTGCGTCCTATGTTGCCCTACAAGAAGGAGTTTCAGAGGAGCAGATTCGTCAGGCCTTCCAAAATCTTGAATTGACGCGTAACCGTACCGAGTGGAAGAAAGCATCCAATGGAGCAGATATCCTATCAGATGTTTACAATGCCAATCCGACTGCTATGAAATTAATTTTAGAGACTTTCTCTGCTATTCCAGCCAATGAAGGTGGCAAGAAAATTGCAGTGTTGGCGGATATGAAGGAACTGGGCGACCAGTCTGTTCAACTTCATAATCAGATGATCTTGAGCCTTTCGCCAGATGTGCTTGATACCCTTATTTTCTATGGAGAAGACATTGCTGAATTAGCCCAATTGGCCAGTCAAATGTTCCCAATCGGCCATGTTTATTACTTCAAAAAAACAGAAGACCAAGACCAATTTGAAGACCTAGTTAAGCAGGTCAAGGAAAGTCTAGGAGCTAATGACCAAATCTTGCTCAAAGGCTCTAACTCTATGAATCTAGCCAAGTTAGTAGAAAGTTTAGAAACTGAAGACAAGTAATTTTGTCAAACATTTACGTATTTCTAAATCCATTTTTCTTAAGTAGCATGGTATAATAAAATGCAGGAAAATTTTGAATCATGAGGAAGACTAGATGAATTTATGGGATATTTTCTTTACGACCCAAGCAACAGAGCCACCCAAGTTTGATCTTTTTTGGTATGTCAGTATATTTACACTCTTGGGTTTGACCTTCTATACAGCCTATCGCTATCGTGAAATGAAGGCTTACCAACGATTTTTCCAAATCTTGCAGGCAGTTCAGTTGATCCTACTTTATGGTTGGTATGGGGTCAACCATATGCCGCTGTCAGAAAGCCTACCTTTTTACCATTGCCGTATGGCTATGTTTGTGGTGCTTTTGCTTCCTGGTCAGTCTAAATATAGGCAGTATTTTGCATTACTAGGAACATTTGGGACATTAGCAGCCTTTGTTTATCCAGTGCCAGATGCTTATCCTTTCCCCCATATTGCGATTTTGTCCTTTATCTTTGGGCATTTAGCACTCTTGGGGAACTCTCTAGTTTATCTATTGAGACACTATAATGCGCGATTGTTGGATGTGAAGGGAATTTTTCTCATGACCTTTGCCCTAAATGCCTTGATTTTTGTGGTCAATTTGGTAACAGGTGGTGATTACGGATTCTTGACAAAACCGCCATTGGTTGGAGATCACGGCTTAGTAGCTAATTATTTAATCGTTTCTCTGGCCTTGGCAGCGGCGATTACATTGACAAAGAAAATCTTGGAACTATTTTTAGAACAAGAAGCAGAAAAAATGATTGCAAAGAAAGCTTAGAAATGAGCTTTCTTTTTTGTACAATAGACAGATTGTTGACAAAGTTTACAGTGAATGAATTTCTGAACAGAAAAACTAAAAAATTGGCTGGTAAATTTAGGAAAAAACTGAGCACGATGAGATTTTTTGTGTTATAATATTCTGTGAATAGCTATGCCTACGTTTAGCTATTGAATATTACGAAGTTAGAAACTTGGAAGATAGAGAGGATGCGATGTAATGGCTAGAGAAGGCTTTTTTACAGGTCTAGATATTGGAACAAGCTCTGTCAAGGTGCTTGTAGCCGAGCAGAGAAATGGTGAATTAAATGTAATTGGCGTGAGTAATGCCAAAAGTAAAGGTGTAAAGGATGGAATTATTGTTGATATTGATGCAGCAGCAACTGCTATCAAATCAGCAATTTCCCAAGCGGAAGAAAAAGCAGGCATTTCAATTAAATCAGTAAATGTTGGTTTACCAGCTAATCTCTTACAGGTAGAACCAACTCAGGGAATGATTCCAGTTACATCTGATACAAAAGAAATTACAGACCAAGATGTCGAAAATGTTGTCAAATCAGCTTTGACAAAGAGTATGACACCAGATCGTGAAGTCATTACTTTTATTCCAGAAGAATTTATCGTAGATGGTTTCCAAGGTATTCGTGACCCGCGTGGCATGATGGGTGTTCGTCTTGAAATGCGTGGTTTGCTTTACACAGGTCCACGTACTATTCTTCACAATTTACGTAAGACAGTTGAGCGTGCAGGTGTTCAGGTTGAAAATATTATTATTTCACCATTGGCTTTGGTTCGTTCAGTCTTGAACGAAGGAGAGCGTGAATTTGGAGCTACTGTGATTGATATGGGAGCAGGTCAAACAACTGTTGCTACAATCCGTAACCAAGAACTCCAGTTTACAAATATTCTTCAAGAAGGTGGAGATTATGTAACTAAGGATATCTCTAAAGTCTTGAAGACATCACAAAAACTAGCTGAAGGTTTGAAATTAAACTATGGAGAGGCTTATCCTCCTCTCGCAAGTAAAGAAACATTCCAAGTCGAAGTGATTGGGGAAGTAGAACCTGTTGAAGTAACAGAAAATTACTTGTCAGAGATTATTTCTGCACGAATTAAGCATATTTTTGAACAAATCAAACAAGACTTAGACAGAAGACATTTATTGGATCTTCCTGGTGGCATTGTTTTGATTGGTGGAACGGCTATTTTACCGGGTATTGTGGAGCTTGCTCAAGAAGTTTTTGGTGTTCGTGTGAAACTCTATGTTCCAAACCAAGTTGGAATTCGTAATCCGGCTTTTGCGCATGTGATTAGTCTGTCAGAATTCGCGGGACAATTGACAGAAGTACATCTCTTGGCTCAACGAGCAGTCAAGGGTGATGAAGGATTATTCCAACAACCGCTCAGTTTTGGGGGAATGATTCAGAAAACAGCTCAGTTTGTTCAATCAACTACTGTTCAACCAGCTCCTACTCCAGAAGTAGAACCTGTAGCTCCTGCAGAACAAGTTGCAGATTTTCAACAGACTTCACAAAATAAACCGAAATTAGCAGATCGTTTCCGTGGCTTGATCGGAAGCATGTTTGACGAATAAAGAGGAAAAATAAATTATGACATTTTCATTTGATACAGCTGCTGCCCAAGGTGCAGTGATTAAAGTAATTGGTGTCGGTGGAGGTGGTGGCAATGCCATCAACCGTATGGTCGACGAAGGTGTTACAGGCGTAGAATTTATCGCAGCAAATACAGATGTGCAAGCCTTGAGCAGTACAAAAGCTGAGACTGTTATTCAGTTAGGACCTAAATTGACTCGCGGTTTGGGTGCAGGAGGTCAACCTGAGGTTGGTCGTAAAGCTGCTGAAGAAAGCGAAGAAACACTGACTGAAGCTATCAGTGGCGCAGATATGGTCTTCATCACTGCTGGTATGGGAGGAGGCTCTGGAACTGGAGCTGCCCCTGTTATTGCTCGTATTGCAAAAGATTTAGGTGCTCTTACAGTTGGTGTTGTAACACGTCCGTTTGGTTTTGAAGGAAGCAAACGTGGACAATTTGCTGTAGAAGGAATCAATCAACTTCGTGAGCATGTAGATACTCTATTGATTATCTCGAACAACAACTTACTTGAGATTGTTGATAAGAAGACTCCACTTCTTGAAGCTCTTAGCGAGGCAGATAACGTTCTTCGTCAAGGTGTTCAAGGAATTACCGATTTGATTACCAATCCAGGATTGATTAACCTTGACTTTGCCGATGTGAAAACAGTTATGGCAAATAAAGGGAATGCTCTTATGGGTATTGGTATCGGTAGTGGAGAAGAACGTGTGGTAGAAGCAGCACGTAAGGCAATTTACTCTCCACTTCTTGAAACAACAATTGATGGAGCAGAAGATGTGATTGTCAACGTAACTGGTGGTCTTGACTTAACCTTGATTGAGGCAGAAGAGGCTTCACAAATTGTGAACCAAGCAGCAGGACAAGGAGTAAACATCTGGCTCGGTACTTCAATTGATGAAAGTATGCGTGATGAGATCCGTGTAACAGTTGTTGCAACGGGTGTTCGTCAAGATCGTGTAGAGAAGGTTGTGGCTCCACAAGCTAGACCTACTACCAACTACCGTGAGACAGTGAGACCAGCTCATTCACATGGATTTGATCGTCATTTTGATATGGCAGAAACGGCTGAATTGCCAAAGCAAAATCAACGTCGCTCGGAACAAGCTCAAGGATCTGCTTTTGGTGATTGGGATTTACGTCGCGAGACAATTGTTCGTCCGACTGATTCAGTAGTGTCACCGGTAGAACGTTTTGAAATTCCAAATTCACAAGATGAAGATGAGTTGGATACACCTCCATTTTTCAAAAATCGTTAAGTAAATGAATGTAAAAGAAAATACAGAACGTGTTTTTCTAGAAGTCGCAGAAGCAAGTCTGAGTGCTCATCGCGAGAGTGACTCAGTCTCTGTCATTGCAGTTACCAAGTATGTAGATGTACCGACAGCGGAAGCCTTGCTTCCGCTAGGGGTTCATCATATCGGTGAAAATCGTGTAGATAAGTTTCTAGAGAAATATCAAGCTTTAAAAGATCGAGATGTGACTTGGCATTTGATTGGTACCTTGCAAAGACGTAAGGTGAAAGATGTCATTCAATACGTTGATTATTTCCATGCATTGGATTCAGTAAAGCTAGCAGAGGAAATCCAAAAAAGAAGTGACCGAGTCATCAAGTGTTTCCTTCAAGTAAATATTTCTAACGAAGAAAGTAAACACGGCTTTTCGAGAGAAGAATTATTGGAAGTCTTGCCAGAGTTAGCCAAACTAGATAAGATTGAATATGTTGGTTTGATGACAATGGCGCCATTTGAGGCTAGCAGTGAACAGTTGAAAGCAATTTTCAAGGCGACTCAAGATTTACAAAAAGAAATCCAAGAAAAACAAATTCCAAAGATGCCTATGACCGAGTTAAGTATGGGAATGAGTCGTGATTATAAAGAAGCGATTCAATTCGGTTCCACCTTTGTTCGCATAGGTACAGCATTTTTTAAGTAGGAGAGAACCATGTCTTTAAAAGATAGATTCGATAGATTTATAGATTATTTTACGGAGGATGAGGATTTAAGTCTCCCTAATGAAAAACGAGATGAGCCCATTTTGACTCCAATAAATTCTACACAGGACAAGGCTCTTTCAACAAATCAAATACCACGCACAAGCACAAGTAGTACAAAAGAAGCTAATATTACTAGACTGCATGCACGTCAACAAGAGTTAGCCAAGCAAAGTCAGCATTCTACTGAAAAAGTAACAATCGATGTTCGTTACCCTAGAAAATATGAAGATGCGATAGAAATTGTTGATTTATTAGCAGGAAACGAAAGTATTTTGATTGATTTTCAATATATGACTGAAGTGCAAGCTCGTCGTTGTTTAGATTATCTGGATGGAGCTTGCCATGTTCTAGCTGGAAATTTGAAAAAGGTAGCTTCTACCATGTACCTGTTGACACCAGTGAATGTTATTGTAAATGTTGAAGATATTCGTTTACCAGATGAAGATCAACAGGGTGAGTTTGATTTTGATATGAGACGAAATAGAGGACGATAATGATTTTTTTAATTCGTCTGATTTATAATGCAGTGGATATTTACTCCCTGATTTTGGTAGCCTTTGCTGTCATGTCTTGGTTTCCAGGCGCCTACGAATCAAGTTTGGGTCGTTGGATTGTGGCATTGGTAAAACCAGTGCTTGCTCCTTTGCAACGCCTGCCTTTACAGATAGCAGGTCTAGATTTATCTGTTTGGGTTGCGATTGTTTTGGTTCGGTTTTTAGGGGAAAACTTAGTGCGTTTTCTGGCGATGATAGGATGAATAAAGGGATTTACCAGCATTTCTCTATAGAAGATCGTCCCTTTCTTGATAAGGGAATGGAATGGATAAAGAAGGTAGAAGATAGCTATGCTCCTTTTTTAACTCCTTTTATCAATCCTCATCAGGAGAAGCTATTAAAAATTTTAGCCAAAACCTATGATCTTGCTTGTAGTAGTAGTGGGGAATTCGTCTCAAGTGAGTATGTTCGAGTTTTATTATACCCAGATTATTTCCAGCCAGAGTTTTCAGATTTTGAAATGTCTCTCCAGGAAATTGTGTATTCCAATAAATTTGAACACTTAACGCATGCTAAGATTTTAGGGACAGTCATCAATCAATTAGGGATTGAACGGAAACTTTTTGGAGATATCCTAGTAGATGAAGAACGGGCGCAGATTATGATTAATCAGCAGTTTCTTCTTCTCTTTCAAGATGGATTAAAGAAAATTGGCCGTATACCCGTTTCGCTGGAGGAACGTCCTTTCACCGAGAAAATAGATAAGCTAGAACAGTATAGAGAGCTGGATTTATGCGTGTCTAGTTTTAGATTAGATGTTCTTTTATCAAATGTTTTAAAACTATCTAGAAATCAAGCAAACCAGTTGATTGATAAGAAACTTGTCCAAGTAAATTATCATATGGTAGACAAATCAGATTATACTGTTCAAGTTGGAGACTTGATTAGTGTTAGAAAATTTGGGCGTCTGAGGTTGCTTCAAGATAAGGGACAAACGAAAAAAGAGAAGAAAAAAATAACAGTCCAGTTGTTATTAAGTAAGTGAGGAAAAATATGCCAATTACATCGTTAGAAATCAAAGATAAAACCTTTAGCACACGCTTTAGAGGTTTTGATCCAGAAGAAGTAGATGAGTTTTTAGATATTGTAGTCCGTGATTATGAAGATTTAGTCCGCTCTAATCATGATAAGGATTTACATATTAAGAGTTTAGAAGATCGTTTGTCTTATTTTGATGAGATGAAAGATTCATTGAGCCAGTCTGTATTGATTGCCCAAGATACAGCTGAACGAGTAAAACAAGCTGCATCTGAACGTTCAAACAATATTATCCATCAAGCAGAGCAAGATGCACAACGTTTATTGGAAGAAGCTAAGTACAAGGCAAATGAAATTCTTCGTCACGCAACTGATAATGCTAAGAAAGTTGCTGTTGAAACAGAAGAATTGAAGAACAAGAGTCGTGTCTTCCACCAACGTCTTAAATCTACAATTGAGAGCCAGTTAGCAATTGTTGAATCTTCAGATTGGGAAGATATTCTTCGTCCAACAGCTACTTATCTTCAAACCAGTGATGAAGCCTTTAAAGAAGTGGTTAGCGAAGTGCTTGGAGAACCGATTCCAGCTCCAATTGAGGAAGAACCAATTGATATGACACGTCAATTTTCTCAGGCAGAAATGGCAGAGTTACAAGCTCGTATTGAGGCAGCCAATAAAGAATTGGCTGAATTTGAAGCTCAGGCTAAACAGGAAGTGGAAAATCCAACTCCTGTAGTGAGTCCTCAAATTGAAGAAGAGCCTGCTCATCCAGTTGGTCCAATGTATGAAGAGCCAGAAGTAGTCCCAAGCCATTACTCAGGCCCAACACCAGCTACTGAAGCTGTAAACTCAGAACCAGGTTTTGTGGCACCGCAAGAATCTGTTACAATTTTATAAGAAACGATGTGAGAACAATATCTTATCCTTATATTTCCAGCGAGTAGGAGATGGTGTGAGTCCTGCATTCCCTAATGATAAGATTATCCTCTCAAAAACTCAAGTCTGAAGCTAGTAAGATTTGACGTTCCCCACGTTACGGGAAAAGAGGGAGAAAGACTAGATCTTTTTCCGAACAAAGGTGGTACCACGATTTTCGTCCTTTTTGGCAGTCGTGGTTTTTAATTTGTTATTATTTATAAAGGAGATACCATGAAACTCAAAGATACCCTTAACCTTGGGAAAACAGCTTTCCCAATGCGTGCAGGCCTTCCTACCAAAGAGCCAGTTTGGCAAAAGGAATGGGAAGATGCAAAACTTTACCAACGTCGTCAAGAATTGAACCAAGGAAAACCTCATTTCACCTTGCATGATGGCCCTCCATACGCGAA
This sequence comes from Streptococcus sp. k-90, assembly GCF_013277565.1. GTDB lineage: Bacteria > Bacillota > Bacilli > Lactobacillales > Streptococcaceae > Streptococcus. The sequence continues at coordinate 28,064 of NZ_VMNE01000012.1, forward strand.
CGGAAATATCCACGTTGGACATGCTATGAACAAGATTTCAAAAGATATCATTGTTCGCTCAAAATCAATGTCAGGTTTTTATGCACCATTTATCCCAGGTTGGGATACTCATGGTCTGCCAATCGAGCAAGTTTTGGCAAAACAAGGTGTTAAACGCAAAGAAATGGACTTGGTTGAGTACTTGAAACTTTGCCGTGAATACGCTCTTTCTCAAGTAGATAAACAACGTGAAGACTTTAAACGTTTGGGGGTTTCTGGTGACTGGGAAAATCCATATGTGACTTTGACTCCTGATTATGAAGCAGCCCAAATCCGTGTCTTCGGTGAGATGGCTAATAAAGGTTATATCTACCGTGGTGCAAAACCAGTTTACTGGTCTTGGTCATCTGAGTCAGCCCTTGCGGAAGCGGAGATTGAATACCATGACTTGGTTTCAACTTCCCTTTACTATGCCAATAAGGTAAAAGATGGCAAAGGTGTTCTAGATACAGATACTTACATCGCTGTCTGGACAACTACTCCATTTACCATTACAGCTTCTCGTGGTTTGACTGTTGGAGCGGATATTGATTACGTTTTGGTTCAACCTGCTGGTGAAACTCGTAAGTTTGTGGTTGCTGCAGAATTGTTGACTAGCTTGTCTGAGAAATTTGGCTGGGCTGATGTTCAAGTTTTGGCAACTTACCGTGGTCAAGAACTCAACCACATCGTAACAGAACACCCATGGGATACAGCTGTAGATGAATTGGTTATCCTTGGTGATCACGTTACCACTGACTCTGGTACTGGTATTGTCCATACAGCCCCTGGTTTTGGTGAAGACGACTACAATGTCGGTATTGCTAATGGTCTTGAAGTTGCGGTCACTGTTGATGAACGCGGTATCATGATGGCTAATGCTGGTGCTGAGTTTGAAGGTCAATTCTATGAAAAGGTAGTTCCAACTGTTATCGAGAAACTTGGTAACCTCCTTCTTGCCCAAGAAGAAATCTCTCACTCATATCCATTTGACTGGCGTACTAAGAAACCAATCATCTGGCGTGCAGTACCACAATGGTTTGCCTCAGTTTCTAAATTCCGCCAAGAAATCTTGGATGAAATTGAAAAGGTGAAATTCCACTCAGAATGGGGTAAAGTCCGTCTTTACAATATGATCCGTGACCGTGGCGACTGGGTTATCTCTCGTCAACGTGCTTGGGGTGTTCCACTTCCAATCTTCTACGCTGAAGACGGTACAGCTATCATGACTGCTGAAACTATTGAACATGTGGCTCAACTCTTTGAAGTACACGGTTCAAGCATTTGGTGGGAACGTGATGCTAAGGATCTCTTGCCAGAAGGATTTAGCCACCCAGGTTCACCAAATGGTGAGTTCAAGAAAGAAACTGATATCATGGACGTTTGGTTTGACTCAGGTTCATCATGGAATGGGGTTGTTGTAAACCGTCCAGAGTTGACTTACCCAGCAGACCTTTACCTAGAAGGTTCTGACCAATACCGTGGTTGGTTCAACTCTTCACTCATCACATCTGTTGCCAACCATGGCGTGGCACCTTACAAACAAATCTTGTCACAAGGTTTTGCTTTGGATGGTAAAGGTGAGAAGATGTCTAAATCTCTTGGGAATACCATTGCTCCAAGCGATGTTGAAAAACAATTTGGTGCAGAAATCTTGCGTCTATGGGTAACTAGTGTGGACTCAAGCAACGATGTGCGTATCTCTATGGATATCTTGAGCCAAGTCTCTGAAACTTACCGTAAGATCCGTAACACTCTTCGTTTCTTGATTGCTAACACATCTGACTTTAACCCAGCTGAGGATGCGGTAGCTTACGAAGAACTACGTTCAGTTGATAAGTACATGACGATTCGCTTTAACCAGCTTGTGAAAACGATTCGTGATGCTTACGCAAACTTTGAATTCTTGACAATTTACAAGGCCTTGGTGAACTTTATCAACGTTGACTTGTCAGCCTTTTACCTTGATTTTGCTAAGGACGTTGTTTATATCGAAGGTGCTAAATCACTGGAACGTCGTCAAATGCAGACTGTTTTCTATGATATTCTTGTGAAAATCACCAAACTCTTGACACCAATCCTTCCTCACACTGCGGAAGAAATCTGGTCATATCTTGAGTTTGAAGCTGAAGACTTCGTTCAATTGTCAGAATTGCCAGAAGCAGAAACTTTTGCTAATCAAGAAGAAATCTTGGATACATGGGCAGCCTTCATGGACTTCCGTGGACAAGCTCAAAAGGCCTTGGAAGAAGCTCGTAATGCAAAAGTAATCGGTAAATCACTTGAAGCTCACTTGACAGTTTATCCAAATGAAGTGGTGAAAACTCTACTCGAAGCAGTAAACAGCAATGTAGCTCAACTTTTGATCGTGTCTGAATTGACTATCGCAGAAGGACCAGCTCCAGAATCTGCCGTTAGTTTCGAAGATGTAGCCTTTACAGTTGAACGTGCTGCAGGCCAAGTATGTGACCGTTGCCGTCGTATCGACCCAACAACAGCAGAACGTAGCTACCACGCAGTCATCTGTGACCACTGTGCAAGCATCGTAGAAGAAAACTTTGCGGATGCAGTCGCAGAAGGATTTGAAGAGAAGTAAGGTTGTTGTATTATACTAAGAAGGAAAAGGACTGCCAAACAGTCCTTTCCTTTTTGGTTTTGACTAGCTTTTTTGTGAAAAATTGTGTAAAATAGAATAGATAAACGAGGGGAAACCTCGGAAAATTTAAAGGAGAATCCATCTAATGGTAAAATTGGTTTTTGCTCGCCACGGTGAGTCTGAATGGAACAAAGCTAACCTTTTCACTGGTTGGGCTGATGTTGATTTGTCTGAAAAAGGTACACAACAAGCGATTGACGCTGGTAAATTGATCAAAGAAGCTGGTATCGAATTTGACCAAGCTTATACTTCAGTATTGAAACGTGCTATCAAAACTACTAACTTGGCTCTTGAAGCTGCTGACCAATTGTGGGTTCCAGTTGAAAAATCATGGCGTTTGAACGAACGTCACTATGGTGGTTTGACTGGTAAAAACAAGGCTGAAGCTGCTGAACAATTTGGTGATGAGCAAGTTCACATCTGGCGTCGTTCATACGATGTATTGCCTCCAAACATGGATCGTGATGATGAGCACTCAGCTCACACAGACCGTCGTTACGCTTCACTTGACGACTCAGTAATTCCAGATGCTGAAAACTTGAAAGTAACTTTGGAACGTGCCCTTCCATTCTGGGAAGACAAGATCGCTCCAGCACTTAAAGGTGGTAAAAATGTATTTGTAGGAGCTCATGGTAACTCAATCCGTGCCCTTGTAAAACACATCAAAGGTTTGTCAGATGACGAAATCATGGACGTGGAAATCCCTAACTTCCCACCATTGGTATTCGAATTCGACGAAAAATTGAACGTAGTTTCTGAATACTACCTTGGAAAATAAAAAATTGTAAGTCTAGAATTAATTTCTAGGCTTTTTGTTTTTGTTCCCAGTTTTCAACGACTTGAAAAAGCGATATAATGATATTAAATATGAAAGAAAGAGAAAATGATATGGCTTATATTGAGATGAAACATTGTTACAAGCGTTATCAGGTTGGGGACACGGAGATTGTGGCCAATCGTGATGTGAATTTTGAGATTGAAAAAGGGGAGCTGGTGATTATCCTTGGTGCGTCAGGTGCTGGTAAGTCAACAGTTCTTAACCTTCTTGGGGGAATGGATACCAACGACGAGGGGGAAATCTGGATTGATGGTGTCAATATTGCAGACTATAGTTCCCACCAGAGAACCAATTACCGCCGCAATGATGTCGGTTTTGTTTTTCAGTTTTATAATCTAGTTTCCAATCTAACTGCTAAGGAAAATGTGGAGTTGGCTTCAGAAATCGTGACAGGTGCCTTGAATCCTGACCAGGTCTTGACAGATGTAGGTCTTGCTCATCGTCTCAATAATTTTCCAGCCCAGCTTTCTGGAGGGGAGCAACAGCGAGTCTCCATTGCACGCGCGGTAGCCAAAAATCCTAAAATTCTCCTTTGTGATGAACCGACTGGAGCCTTGGATTATCAGACAGGCAAGCAGGTTTTGAAGATTCTCCAAGACATGTCTCGTCAAAAGGGAGCGACGGTAATCGTCGTGACTCACAATGGAGCTTTGGCGCCCATTGCTGATCGCGTGATTCATATGCACGATGCCAGTGTCAAGGATGTGGTGATCAACCAGCATCCTCAGGATATCGATACATTGGAGTACTAGCATGATCAAGCGAAAAACCTATTGGAAGGACTTGATTCAGTCCTTCACAGGCTCCAAAGGGCGTTTTTTATCCATCTTAACCTTGATGATGCTGGGTTCTTTAGCTCTAGTAGGCCTCAAAGTAACCAGTCCCAACATGGAGGCGACAGCTAATGCTTATTTAAGAACTGCTAAAACCTTGGATTTGGCAGTCATGTCTAATTATGGTTTGAATCAAGCAGATAAAGAAGAACTAGAACAGATAGAGGGCGCAGAGGTTGAGTTTGGCTATTTGACAGATGTGACTATGGAGAATGGGCAGGATGCCATTCGGCTGTACTCCAAATCAGAGCGAATTTCAACCTTTCAGCTAAGAGAGGGACGACTTCCTCAGTCAGACAAGGAAATCGCCTTGGCCACTCATTTGCAGGGTCAATATCGTATAGGACAGGAGATTAGCTTTAAAGAAAAAGAAGGCGGTCATTCCCCTTTAAAAGACCATACTTTTACCATTACCGGTTTTGTGGATTCGGCTGAAATCCACTCCCAGCGAGATATGGGCTATGCAGGAAGTGGAAGTGGGACTCTGACAGCCTATGGAGTGATTTTACCTAGTCAGTTTGATCAGAAAGTCTACAATATAGCTCGTTTGAAATATCAAGATTTAGCAGACTTAAATGCTTTTTCAGAAGCTTATGAAGAAAAATCCAAGCAACATCAGGAAGACCTTGAACAAGCTTTATCAGATAATGGCAAGGTACGTTTGCAACTCTTGAAAAAAGAAGGACAAGAGTCTCTAGACAAAGGTCAAGAGACTCTTGACAAGGCTGAGACTAATTTGCAGGAAGGCAAGCGTCGTTTAGCAACTGCCCAAGCTCGTTTACAGGCTCAGGAAAGTCAACTAGCCTTGCTGCCTCAAGCTCAGAGAGAGCAAGCCAGTGCTCAATTTACCCAAGCCAAGCAGGAATTGAGCAAGGAAGAGGATAAACTAAAGCAGGCTGAACAAAATCTAGCCCAAGAAAAGGAAAAATTAGAAAAACATCAGCAAGTCTTGGATGAATTAGCTGAGCCAAGGTATCAGGTCTATAATCGTCAGACCATTCCTGGCGGTCAAGGCTACCTCATGTATAGCAATGCTTCATCCAGTATTCGAGCAGTGGGTAATATCTTTCCTGTGGTTCTTTATGCCGTAGCAGCCATGGTGACCTTTACAACTATGACTCGCTTTGTGGATGAAGAGCGAACACATGCAGGTATCTTTAAGGCCTTGGGCTATCGCAGTAAGGATATTATCGCTAAATTTCTCCTCTATGGTCTAGTAGCTGGGACTGTCGGAACAGCTCTAGGTAGTATACTTGGCCATTATTTACTAGCTAGTGTGATTTCAAGTGTCATTACAAAAGGCATGGTGGTGGGAGAAACCCAGATTCAGTTCTATTGGACCTATAGCTTACTGGCTCTTGTCTTAAGTTGGGTGGCGAGTGTGTTACCAGCCTATCTAGTGGCTCGTAGGGAACTGCATGACGAAGCAGCCCAGCTTTTACTGCCTAAACCTCCTGTTAAAGGAGCTAAAATCTTACTGGAGCGCATCGGTTTTATCTGGCGCCGTCTCAGTTTTACTCATAAGGTAACAGCCCGCAATATCTTCCGTTATAAGCAGCGGATGTTGATGACGATTTTTGGTGTGGCAGGTTCAGTCGCTCTGCTCTTTGCCGGTTTGGGAATTCAATCCTCTGTAGCGGGAGTTCCGTCTAGACAGTTTCAACAAATTCAACAGTATCAAATGATTGTCTCTGAAAATCCTAGTGCGACCAATCAAGACAAAGCAGAATTGGAAGAAGTGTTGAAAGGACAAGATATCCAAGCCTACCAGAAAATATATTCTAAAACGCTAGACAAGGATTTCAAAGGTAAGGCTGGTCTTCAAACCATTACCCTTATGATGATAGATAAGGAAGATTTTACACCCTTTATCCATCTGCAACATCATCAGCAAGAGCTGACATTAAAAAATGGCGTTGTTATTACAGCTAAACTAGCTCAGCTGGCAGGTGTCAAGGTTGGGCAGACTTTAGAAATTGAAGGTAAGGAACTAAAGGTCGCTGCCATTGCTGAGAACTACGTTGGTCACTTTATTTATATGAGTCAGGCTAGCTATGAGCAAATTTACGTACAGGTGCCCCAAGCCAACACTTATCTGGTTACGCTAAAGGATTTTAGTGCTACTAGTATCGAAAGGCAGGCAGGTTTACTTATGAATCAAGCTGCGGTGTCCAGTGTTGTCCAGAATGCTTCAGCTATTCAACTCTTTGACTCTGTCGCCAGCTCCCTCAATCAGACCATGACCATCTTGGTCATCGTATCGGTTCTGTTGGCTATTGTTATTCTTTACAATCTCACCAATATCAACGTAGCTGAGAGAATCCGTGAACTCTCCACTATCAAGGTTCTCGGTTTTCATAGTAATGAAGTCACCCTCTACATTTACCGTGAAACGATTGTGCTGTCCCTTGTGGGAATCGTACTTGGTCTGGTAGCTGGTTTCTATTTACACCAATTTTTGATTCAAATGATTTCGCCAGCGACTATTCTCTTTTATCCGCAGGTAGGTTGGGAAGTCTATGTAATCCCCGTGACGGCAGTAAGTATCATTTTGATCTTGCTAGGTTTCTTTGTTAATCATCATTTGAGAAAGATTGATATGCTTGAAGCCTTGAAATCTGTAGAGTAATACTCTTCTAGAATCTCTTCAAACAACATTAGCTATATCTGCAACCTCAAAGCAGTGTCTTGAACAGCCTACGGCTAGCTTCCTGCTTTACTCTTTGATTTTCATTGAGTATAAGGTAGTTGTTTTTAGCTGATTGAACTTGAATTTACTCGTAAATCATGACCACCCGCATAGCGGGTGGTTTTTTTGTCTCGCACCTAGCGGAGCGAGACGGACTAATAGTCACATAATTATAAGGCTGATAGTATTAATTTCACTATCAGCCTTACAGGTTATTTAACGTTTCAGAAAAACTATAATGTCAATATTAACTAAACAGTATCTAATTCCTTCAAATAATTTTCTATCTTCATCAACATTAAAGGATTGTTATAAATCTTACATAACTCTCTTGCTTCTATATAATAATTTTTGACTTGTTCTTTGTCTAGAAATTTGGCTCCAGCATTTCCTACAAGAATAAGTAGAGAAGCCAGTTGGTAGCTTGTCTGTCTTTGTTTACAGAGTTCAATCGTCTCAAGAGCTTCTTGGATGGCCTCGTTATATTTTTCCTTTGACACTAGGTAGTGAGCGTAGTTGTAACGAACTCTGATGTAGCCAAATAAAAACTCTTGATGCTCAAAATTTTTTGTCTGATATAACTCCATTAAATGAGAGTAGTTTGCCTCATATTCTTGTTCACGACCCACTAAGGAATGGAAATTAGATAGAGTATTCAATACCTTTAAATAAATCAGAGTATTTGAAGAGACTTTTAATAATATATTTTCCAATGAAGAAATAGCCTCACACTTACTGTCATATTGATAGAAGTCAATAATAGCTTTAATCCATTCAAGGTAAATTCGGTCTTCTAGTGTTAGAAAAGTACTTCGTTCAATCTCTATTCTATAAATATATTCCAAATCGTCATAATTTCTATCATCTAATAGGCGAGCAGATAATTGCTTGAAATTAGAGAGGTTAGATTTAATTTCAATTTGTTCATTAAAAAAATAATCTAATGGTACTTCAAGTCGTTGTGAGAGTTTGAACAAAAGGTCTGCGGAGGGAATGAAATGCCCTCTCTCAATTTTACTAATCTGGCTTTGTTCACAAATTCCTTCTGCAAGAGTTTGTTGGGAGAGTCTCAACTCTTTTCTTTTCAATCTGAATTTCTCTGCGAGTGTATTCATTAAAGATAATAAACCTTCCTATTTGCTTAATTTCATTATAAAATTTTTAGTTCAAAATAGCAAGTTAAAGGGATGAATAATTCCCTATGGTAATAAAAAAATAAAAAAGTCAAAAATTACATAAAAATACTTGGCTAAATAATATATATATGCTAGAATAAAAACAAGGAAACAGAAAGGGGTTTCATTGCATGAGAAAAAAACGTGGAATTAAAAAATTAGTTACATTTGCATTACTAGGGGTTTTTATGTTTAGTAATACAATTCCTTACCAACAGTTTATTCAGAAGAATAAACGATTGGAGATTCGAGTCCAATCACAAAAGAAGTCTGATGGTCTTGATGTTGGGAAGACTGATTGATTTCGGATTACTTTAAAATTCAACTATTTAGAGAAAGGTATTCTTATGAGAGCTTGTAACAATACCAGATAGATATAAGAATGGAGATGTTTGATAAAATGCTTTCATAGCTAACCAACTGTTGAAAATTATGAGTTACAGAATCTAAAGTATTTAAGATTAGTTTATAAAATTAGGTCTCTGCCTGTAGGAAGGAACGTGCAGTTAGAAAGGAGGAAAAAATAGGATACTATAATTCAGACTGAGATTTCTAATTAAAATATGTAGTTGCATTTCGCTCATTTTCATAATATTTCATTTAGAGGAGTAATAATATGTTAAACTTTAGAAAAGTAGTTGCATCATCCCTTGCCGTTTTGGCATTTAGTTTGGCTCTTCCTGTTTTGGCAGCTTCTCACCGTGGTGGCGAGTGGACCTATGGAGGCTATCATGATCCAAATAATTGGGGAGCATTTTCGAATTATTATCATGATTCAGAGTATCACTGGGCCTATGTCGGAAGTAATGGACGTGACAATCAAAAAACAGCTTATGCAGGAGCACGTAGTGCGGCCTATGCGTTTGTTAATACAAATTTTGGGGAGCAAGTTACATTTGATGCGGGATGGTAAAGAATAATTGAAGAAGATTCTTTTATCAATAGTTTAGTAAGCTTGTTAGTTTATAGAGGGAAGGGGTATTTCTGCCCTCTATTTTAGAATAAGGAATGCACTATGAAAAAATTATTTATACTCATATCCAACCTGCTTGCTAGTTTGTTCTTTGTTTGGGTATTTACCATTTGGACTGATACATATGTCTCCAATTATTACCCCAACGTTGTTGTACGTGATTCTTCCCCTGAAACAACTTTTCAGCATGTTGCTACACGCTTGGAAAAACTAGCAGAAGAAACGGATAGCTTTATTGCGATTCAACACCAAGATCTTAACTCAGAAGGTACTACAGTTTTTTCTTATACGACCTTTGGGGACGGAAAGTTGCCTGATGGGCTTCAGGAAAAAAATCTAGAAGATGCTCAAAGTAGTAGTGTTGAAACAAACTATTTTGTATTCGATGGAAACCTAGATATTCACTTGCTAAGGGAGGAGCTAAGTCAACTTGGCTTGACTAACATGCACCTGATAATTCCATCTAAACTATCTACGTTAATGGCTATCTTTAGTAACGGATTTCAGTTAATCAGTTTATTGATTTTCATCTTAACCTTTGGAGCACTGACTTTAATTAGTCAAATTAGCCAATTACGGTCGTCGGGCGTTCGCCTCATTTCAGGAGAGAAACGGTGGTCCATTTTCCTTAGACCAGTTGGTGAGGATTTGAAAGGGATAGCTGTTGGTTTCAGTTTAGCTGGCGTGCTCGCCATTCTTATACAAAAAATTCTGTCGCTTCCAACGCAATCCCTAATGACCATAGGAGAAGGCTTGCTCAGTTATAATCTCATCTTGTTGTCGATCTCCCTGTTTTTCGCTCAACTCTTCGCAGTTGGGATAAAAAAGATACACCTGATGCAGATTATAAAAGGGCAAGTGCCTGTCAGAGGAATCATTAGTTTGATTTTAATCGGTCAACTATTAGCGATTATTATTGTAACGCTGGGAATAGGGAGTAGCTTAAAGTATTCCCAAGCCTGGCAACAGCATCGGATTGGACAAGAGGCTTGGAGCCAGGAAAGGCAACTGATTACCCTATCATTCAGCCGTGAAGGAACGAGTCCTGGTTTTGATGAACAAGCTCAAAGGAAACTCAGAACTTGGTATCAATTGATGGATCTGGCTGTTTCAGAAAAAAAGGCTTTCTTATCTAGACACCAGTTAATTGACCGTTCTTTGCAAAATGGCATGGCTTCCTCCAAAAACTTGACAACCTCTACAGAATGGCACGATTACAGCCCGAATGGCAATGTCCTTATCGTCACACCGCAATACTTGGAGCGTCAAAACATTCCTGTAGATACAACTATTGAGCAAAAGATGAATCACCTTGATGTAGGGGAGTTTGTCTTATTGTTGCCTGAACACCTCCGTTCAGAGGAAGAACATTATAAATCTGTTTTTGAAGACGACTTAACCAGTCGCATGTCTAGTCGAGATGAACGACAGCAAATGACTGCTACGGTAGGTTATTTGGAATCAGGTCAGGATCGTTTTGTGTATAATACGACCCCTATTTCTTACCAGCAGTTTTTGAAAGATCCAATCATCATTGTTATAACACCCCAATCAACTGGTCCACAGTCCATTTTGTTTTGGGTAGACGCAGTACAGAACTACGTTCTCTTTAATCAATTGTCTGATGCCCAGGAGCTTATCCAGAGACAAGGCATTGAAAATTGGGTCTCAGAAATGCAAACAGGTTACCACAACTACATCACATTATTGGATAATATCCAGAGGGAACGTTGGGTAATGCTAGCAGGAGCTGTGCTTGGGATTGCAACTTCAATCTTGTTGTTTAACACTATGAATAGGCTCTACTTTGAAGAATTTAGACGTGCCATTTTTATCAAACGCATTGCAGGTCTCAGGTTCTTAGAAATCCATCGCACTTATCTCTTTGCTCAACTGGGTGTGTTTTTACTGGGATTTATTGCGAGTGTATTTCTTATGGTAGAGATAGTAGTTGCTTTCTTAGTCTCGTTACTCTTTACTGGTCTATCTCTTTTACAGTTACATGTCCAAATGCAGAAAGAAAACAAGATGTCCATGCTTGTTTTGAAGGGAGGTTAATATGATTGAACTTAAACAGGTGAGTAAATCTTTTGGAGAACGAGAGTTATTTTCGAATCTTTCAATAACATTTGAGGCTGGAAAAGTCTATGCCTTAATTGGTTCAAGTGGTAGCGGAAAAACAACCTTGATGAACATGATTGGGAAATTAGAATCTTATGATGGCACGATTTTTTACCGAGGTAAAGACTTGGCCAAGTATAAATCGAGTGATTTTTTCCGTCACGAATTGGGCTACCTCTTCCAGAACTTTGGCTTAATTGAAAACCAAAGTATTGAAGAAAACCTTAAGCTAGGTCTCATTGGTCAAAAGTTGAGTCGGTCGGAACAGCGGTTGAGGCAGAAGCAGGCTTTAGAACAGGTCGGCCTGGCTTATCTTGACCTAGATAAGCGCATCTTTGAGTTATCGGGCGGAGAATCGCAACGGGTTGCCTTGGCAAAAGTTATCTTAAAGAATCCACCCTTTATTCTGGCAGATGAGCCAACAGCTTCAATAGACCCCGCAACCTCTCAGTTGATTATGGAGATTTTGCTATCTCTTCGAGATGATAATAGGCTAATCATTATCGCAACACATAATCCGGCAATTTGGGAGATGGCTGATGAAGTGTTCACGATGGATCGTCTGAAATAAAAATCCTTGTTTTTAATTGCACGATGAGTTACTGAAATATTATCATGAATCAATAATTGGAGTTAATTTAGAATTGTACTTTATTAATATTGAGGTAACTTTTTCTTGATAAAGGAAGAAATAGTGGAGAGGAAGTTAGATTGAAAAAATTCGACAATTATATTATTGATAAGCCTTGCGATTCTAATTCAGATAAACTGTAAAAAATCTTAATAATTGAAAGTTTGGTAGATGATATTTTGCAATTTTCTATCAGAGTCAATAATAGTGTAGGAGAGATTTTCCTCCTACAACCGTTTCAAAAGAAATATTTACCCATTGGGAGAAGATGTTGCAGTGGATAATGTGTTGCTCACTGAAAAATATGATTTTCAACTAAAAGATTTTGAAGGATTCATTTCAAAATAAATAATAATTAAAGAATAAGAAAAATCCTCCGTTTCAAAGAGTAGGGAACTCTTTGTGACAGAGGATTTTTTCTATAGGGCTTTAGCAGCTGCAATTGCGGCTTCGAAGTTTGGTTCAGAGTTGATATTGTCCACGTATTCAACGTAGCGAATCGTATTGTCAGTATCGAGGACAAAGACTGCGCGTGCCAATAGGTGCCACTCATTGATTAAGAGGGCATAATCACGCCCAAAGGAATGGTCGAAATAGTCTGAGAGCATGATGGCATTTTCAATGCCCTCAGCACCACACCAACGTTTTTGAGCAAAAGGTAGGTCCATGGAAACAGTCAATACGACCGTGTTGTCCAGTCCAGCCAGCTCTTCATTAAAGCGACGCGTTTGAGTTGAGCAGATGCCTGTATCGATAGAAGGCACGACACTCAAGACTTTTTTCTTACCGTCAAAATCGGCCAGAGATTTTTTAGAAAGGTCTGTTGTAGTGAGAGAAAAATCAAGCGCCTTGTCGCCGACTTGTAGTTGTTTACCTGTAAAGCTCACAGGATTTCCGAGAAAAGTTACCATAGGATACTCCAATCTTTTTTCTTCCATTTTAGCTGAAACAGTCGGAATTTTCCAATGATTTGACTGGAAATGTAGGCATAGAAAAAACGCCAGCTCACATGTGAGAATGACGTTTTTCATAGGATTATTTTGCCAATCCTTCAGCAATCTTGTCAAGGTTGTATTTCATCATGTTGTAGTAGCTGTCGCCTTCTTTACCTTGTTCTGCGATAGAGTCAGTAAAGATTTGTGCGTAGATTGGGATATTTGTATCTTGTGAGACAGTCTTCATTGGACGGTCATCTACACTTGATTCTACAAAGAGTGATGGAACTTTTGTTTGGCGAAGTTTTTCAACCAAGGTCTTGATTTGTTCAGGTGTTCCTTCTTCTTCAGTATTGATTTCCCAGATGTAGGCACTTGGGACACCATAGGCTTTAGAGAAGTATTTGAATGCTCCTTCGCTGGTTACAATGAGTTTCTTTTCAGCAGGGATGTTATTAAATTTATCCTTACTTTCTTTATCAAGTTTGTCTAACTTATCAGTATATTCTTTGAGATTTTTTTCATAGAATTCCTTGTTGTTAGGATCTTTAGCGCTCAATTGTTTGGCGATATTTTTAGCAAAGATAATTCCATTTTCAAGGTTAAGCCAAGCGTGTGGGTCTTCTTTACCTTTTTCATTTTTTCCTTCAAGGTAGATAACATCAACGCCTTCGCTGACTGCAAAGTAGTCTTTGTTTTCAGTTTTCTTAGCATTTTCTACCAATTTGCTAAACCAAGCATTGCCACCTGTTTCAAGGTTGATACCGTTATAGAAAATGAGGTCAGCCTCAGAAGTTTTCTTAACATCTTCAGGGAGTGGTTCGTATTCGTGTGGGTCTTGTCCAATCGGAACGATACTGTGAAGATCAATCTTGTCACCAGCAATATTTTTAGTAATATCAGCGATGATTGAGTTTGTAGCAACAACTTTTAGTTTTTGACCAGAAGCTGCATCTTTTTTTCCGCTAGCACATGCTACAAGAGCAATAACGGAAAGAAAGAGAACGAGTAATGTACCTAATTTTTTCATTAGATCCTCCAATTTATTGGGGTTTTGCCCCTTATTTTAACAAATGTTTATTTTTCAGTTTCAAATATCGTTGTTTAGGAGAGATAAAGAAACTGATTAAGAAGAAGCTAGCAGCTGTAAGTACGATGCTAGAACCAGCTGCTAAGTTTAAACTATAGCCAATAAAGAGTCCCAAAACTGAAGCTGTAGCTCCAAAGGTTGAGGAAAGGAAAATCATACTTTTCAGGCTATTAGCATACAGATAAGCAGTTGCAGCTGGGGTAATCAGCATGGCTACAATCAGGATAGTTCCAACACTTTGCATGGCTGTCACAGACACGAGAGTCAGGAGTATCATGAGGAGGTAGTGATAGAAATTGACAGGCATTCCCATGGCTTTAGCCAGAAGTTCATCAAAGGAAGTTATCAAGAGTTGCTTGAAGAAAATCCAGATTAACAAGAGAATGACCGCCCCTACGCCCATAGTGATAAACATATCCGTATCTTGGACGGCTAGAATATTACCAAAAAGGATATGGAAAAGGTCAGTTGAACTTTTAGCGACACTAATCAAGATGATACCGAGGGCTAAGAAAGAAGAAAAGGTAATGCCGATGGCGGTATCGCTTTTGATAATCGAGTTCCCCTTGATGTAGGTAATGATGATAGCAGCTAGCAATCCAAAGACAATGGCTCCGATAAAGAAGTCAACGCCTAAGATGAAGGAGAGGGCTACACCTGGTAAGACAGCATGTGAAATAGCATCTCCCATGAGTGACATCCCACGTAGAATGATGAAACATCCCACAGCTCCAGCTACGACCCCGACGACAATAGCTGTTATCAAGGCATTTTGTAGGAAATGGAATTTTTGCAATCCATCGATAAATTCTGCAATCATAGGTCACCTCCATTGAAAAAGAGTCGATTACCGTAAGCTTCTTTGAGATTGGCTTCGGTAAAGGTTTCTTTGGTTGGACCAAAGGCAATCACTTCTCGATTGACAAGTAAGACTTGATCGAAGTAGTGGGAAACCTTGCTGAGGTCGTGGTGAACGATGAGAACCGTCTTACCAGCTTTTTTCAAATCTCTCAGCGTATTCATGATGATTTCCTCACTGACAGAGTCAATCCCAACAAAGGGTTCATCCAAGAGGATATAATCGGCTTCCTGCACCAAACATCTGGCAATCAAGACCCGCTGGAATTGACCTCCAGACAGTTGACTGATTTGACGTTCAGCGTAGTCAGCTAGGCCGACGATTTCAAGGGCTTCCTCTACTTTTTTCCAATGTTTAGCATTTAAACTGCGAAAGAGAGGAATAGAAGGAAATAGTCCTAGCGAGACACATTCCTTGACCTTGATGGGAAAGTTGTAGTCGATATTGATTTTTTGTTCGACATAGGCGATTCGGTGTAAGGATTTTTTAACTTCCTTGTCATCGAGAAATGCCTGACCTTGATGTGGGATAATTCCCAGCATACCTTTTAATAATGTTGATTTTCCAGCACCGTTCGGACCAATGATACCGGTAATTGTTGGTCCATGGAGCACTAGTGAAATATCCTTAAGTGCCAACGTTTCTTTGTAGGAGACACTGAGGTTTTCAATACGTATCATAAACTTATATTCCTCCTGCCTCTTAATATACCTTAAAAAAAAAATTAAGTCAAGTTAATTTTTAAAAAAATTAAAATATTAACTGAAAAATGATGGAAAAGGAAAGTTCATTTTTAATTGCATTCCTGGGTAATTTTTGTTAAGCTAAAAACAAGTATAAATGAAAGCGAGAACAAGATGACACGTTATCAAGACGATTTTTATGATGCCATTAATGGAGAATGGCAGAAGACAGCTGAAATACCAGCAGATAAGTCTCAAACGGGAGGTTTTGTTGATTTAGACCAGGAAATTGAAGACTTGATGTTGGCGACAACAGACAAGTGGTTGGCAGGTCAAGAGGTGCCTGAGGATGCTATCTTGGCAAACTTTGTCAAATACCACCGTCTAGTTCGTGATTTTGACAAGAGAGAAGCTGACGGTATCACACCTGTCTTACCGCTCCTTAAAGAATTCCAAGAATTGGAGACTTTTGCGGATTTTACAGCTAAACTAGCAGAGTTTGAGCTTGCAGGAAAACCTAATTTCCTTCCTTTTGGTGTATCGCCAGACTTTATGGATGCCAGAATCAACGTTTTGTGGGCTAGCGCTCCAAGCACGATTTTGCCAGATACGACCTACTATGCAGAAGACCATCCTCAGCGCGAAGAGCTCTTGACTCTTTGGAAAGAAAGCAGCGCCAATCTCCTCAAGGCTTATGATTTCTCTGATGTAGACATTGAAGACTTGCTTGAGAAAAGACTAGAATTGGACCGCCGAATTGCGGCAGTGGTGCTCTCTAATGAAGAAAGTTCAGAATATGCTAAACTTTACCATCCATATTCTTATGAAGATTTCAAAAAATTCGCACCTGCCCTACCTTTGGATGATTTCTTCCAAACCGTTCTTGGACAAGTACCAGACAAGGTTATTGTAGACGAGGAACGTTTCTGGCAAGCAGCAGACCAGTTCTATAGTGAAGAAGCCTGGCCTCTCCTCAAGGCAACCTTAATTTTGAGTGTTGTCAATCTCTCAACCAGCTATTTAACAGAAGAAATCCGTGTCTTGTCAGGTGCCTATAGCCGTGCGCTTTCAGGAGTTCCAGAAGCCAAAGACAAGGTCAAAGCAGCCTACCAGCTAGCACAAGGTCCTTTCAAACAAGCTTTGGGTCTCTGGTATGCCCATGAAAAATTCTCTCCAGAAGCTAAGGCAGATGTAGAGAAAAAAGTGGCAACTATGATTGATGTCTATAAGGAACGCTTGGCTAAAAATGACTGGCTGACTCCTGAAACTCGTGACAAGGCCATCGTCAAACTCAATGTCATTAAGCCTTATATCGGTTACCCAGAAGAATTGCCAGAACGCTACAAGGACAAGGTAGTGGATGAGACTGCTAGTCTTTTTGACAATGCTCTAGCCTTTGCGCGTGTGGAAATCAAGCATAGTTGGAGTAAATGGAACCAGACTGTAGATTACAAGGAATGGGGCATGCCTGCTCACATGGTCAATGCCTACTACAATCCACAGAAGAATCTGATTGTTTTCCCAGCGGCCATTTTACAGGCTCCTTTCTATGACTTGCATCAGTCATCTTCTGCTAACTACGGGGGTATTGGGGCGGTTATTGCCCATGAAATTTCTCACGCCTTTGATACCAACGGAGCTTCCTTCGATGAAAATGGTAGCCTCAAGGATTGGTGGACAGAGAGCGACTATGCTGCCTTCAAGGAGAAAACACAAAAAGTTATTGATCAATTTGATGGACAGGATTCTTATGGAGCAATCATTAACGGTAAATTGACTGTATCAGAAAACGTGGCTGACTTGGGGGGAATCGCTGCAGCGCTTGAAGCAGCTAAGAGAGAACCAGACTTCTCAGCAGAAGAATTCTTCTACAACTTCGGTCGCATCTGGCGCATGAAAGGTCGACCAGAATTTATGAAACTTTTGGCTAGCGTCGACGTGCACGCACCAGCCAAACTCCGTGTCAATGTACAAGTACCAAATTTCGACGATTTCTTTACAACCTATGATGTCAAAGAAGGTGACGGAATGTGGCGTTCACCAGAAGAGCGCGTGATTATTTGGTAATGCAAAGAAGCAAGTAATCAGTAAAAGGCATCCAATCAGGTGTGAAACCTTGATAGGATGCCTTTTATAATGGAAAGACTTGCTGTATAGTTTACTTATACTCTTCGAAAATCTCTTCACCCACGTCAGCTTTATCTGAAACCTCAAAGCGGTGCTTTGAGTAACCTGCGGCTAGTTTTCTAGTTTGCTATTTGTTTTTCATTGAGTATTAAATTGCAAAATTGATTGTCATCATTTTACTAGAAAAAGGGATTGAAAGTTTTTTCGTGAGCGATAGTAGTAGCTGGACCATGCCCTGGATAGACATCGTAGTTTGGTAGGGTGAAGAGTTGGGTTTGGATACTATGGAGGAGTTGCTCCGTACTACCAGTTGGAAGGTCGGTCCGTCCGATAGTTTCACGGAACAAAGCATCTCCTGTCAAGACTAGGTGAGCATCAGGAAAGACGATAGAAACGCCGCCGATAGAGTGACCTGGTGTTGGCAAGACGGTGAAACGAAATTCCTCTAATTGATATTCCTCATGAAAGACAAAGGTGTGTTCAGCTGGTTTTGCAACCACATCTGCCATATCATCGTGACGAGGAAGCCCAGAGAGATTATCGACAGGAGTGTAGAGCCAGCTAGCTTCGCTCTCTGCGATATAGACAGGAGGATTGCCAAAAGTTTCGCGAACTAGGTCCAGACTCATGATATGGTCATAATGGGCGTGGGTCAATAGAATGGCACAGATCGGTTTGTTGATCTTCTCGATTGTATGACGAATGGCTTCCCAATGGCTACCAGGATCGACAACGATGAGGTGCTTTTCACCTTCTAGGTAATAGGTGTTTTCATAGGCAACGGGATTCACAGTTTTATGGATTTTCATATTGGCTCCAATCTCAAAGAATGTACTAAATTAAGTATAGCACAGTTGGGGAGAATAAGCATAAAAAGGAAATAATTCTAGAAAGAAGAATACAGTTTGGATAAGAAAAATAAGCCCCGAATGAGTTCGAGGCTTAAATTGCTTTAATTTCCTGCGTAATATTTTTGAATTCCCTTGACAATCCCTTCAACCAGTTTATCTTGGTATTCACTACTACGGATTTTTTTGTTTTCTTCTGGATTATCCATATATCCCATCTCTAGCAAAACAGCTGGTTTAGCTGTTTCACGTAGAACAGCAAAGGTTGCTTGCAAAAGTCCGGCATCCCTAGCTCCAGTCTCGGCTAGAAGTGAAGAATGGATATCAGCTGCGAGACGATTACTTTCACTTATCCGATCAGGATTATTATGCCAATCCTTATTAATCTTGCTAGGGAAGCCAGGTTCTTCCTTGTAAGAATAGGTTTGTATACCTAGATTAACGGTTGTATCATTTCCTTTTGCATTGAAATGAAGGCTGATGAAAAAGTCAGCATTAGTCTTGTTTACCATACGAGAACGTTCGGTAATAAAATCAACATCTACATCGCTATCTCGAGAGGTAAGAACGGTGTAGCCTAGACCTTCTAATCGTTTACGTAATTTACGGTAAACTTGTAGGTTCAATTCTTTCTCAGCTATGCCATAATAATAAGCACCTCGATCCTTACCACCGTGTCCTGGATCTAGAAAAATAGTTTTAGAGTAATGTCCTTTTTGAAAACCTTGTGCTAATTCACGAACCCATTTTCCATTTCCTTGGAAGAGCTGGTTTTTGCCATCCACTGCATAGGTTCCTGTGACATATACACCATCGTCCTTAAGATAGTACCAAGCTTGATAGTCTGGGTCATAAATCCATTCCTTGTGGGCCATGTAGCCACCAGATTTGAGGTAGTAGGAACCAATCCATTGTTTTTGGGCGTAGCGTCCGCCAGATTTGAGGTAAAACCAACTAGAGTAGCTTTGGTCGTAGACCCATTCCTTATCTGCCATGGCACCGCTGGATTTGAGGTAGTAATCGCCCTTCCAGACATTGGCCAACATTCTACCGTAGCCATCAAAAGCATACCACTTGCCATTGATTTGGCTCCATTGGTTGGATAAATATTTACCTGAACCATTGATATAGTACCAATTATTTCCCATTTGGTACCAGCTGTTTTCAAGCAAGTATCCATGACTATCAAAGAAATAACCATCATAGAGGGTATCTGTAAATTTGACCCCAGTTTGACTATAAAACGTCCACTTGTTCCCCTCTTTTACCCAGCCAGTTTGTATAGGTTGATTAGGTTTAGTTTCCCTGGAAAGAGAAGGTTTGCTTTCTTGCTCACTTGAACTAGCTATACTTGACGAATTTTCTGTACTAGCTTGAGAACTACTAGTAGAATTGCTAGTGGAAATATTAGTTGAACTACTGGTCGAACTAGTGATAGGATTAGTAGTGAAATGACTCGTATCGTCAGCCAAAACTACTTGGCTGGATAAGCCAAGAACAGTCAAAGCTAAAAGTGTCAGTCTTTTGTATGAATTCATGTTATTTGCCTTTCTAGAGAGATGAAAATTTAGTAATTATCGTAAAAAATTGTTCATATTACTATTATACACTAAAAAAGTTAGAAAATTACTAAAATATCAAATCTTTTCTTATTGAAAAAGAAGAAAGTATTTTCATTTCACTAACTTTTAACGCAGTCAATATCAAAACAAAGTTAGATGAAGAGCTAGATAAATTTGTTGTTTTAGTGTGAATCTTATGTTATCCTTCTTCCCAACAACTGAATAAGCTTTAGAATCCTCTTTTCTAGTTTTCATATTATTAAAAAAGTGATAAAATGGTAGGAAGAATTGGAGAGTAGAGATGCCAAAAGAAGTGAATTTAACAGGCGAAGAAGTTGTCGCTTTAACCAAAGAATATTTAACGGAAGAGGATGTTGCTTTTGTACATAAAGCCTTGGTCTATGCGGTGGATTGCCACAGTGGTCAATACCGCAAATCAGGCGAGCCTTATATCATTCACCCTATCCAAGTGGCAGGTATTTTAGCCAAACTCAAGCTGGATGCTGTAACGGTAGCTTGTGGTTTCTTGCATGATGTGGTGGAAGATACTGATGCGACCTTGGACGATTTGGAAAGAGAGTTTGGTCCTGATGTGCGGGTAATCGTCGATGGGGTTACCAAGCTTGGTAAGGTCGAGTACAAATCGATCGAGGAGCAATTAGCGGAAAATCATCGCAAGATGCTCATGGCCATGTCTGAGGACATCCGTGTTATCTTGGTCAAACTGTCAGATCGCTTGCACAATATGCGGACGCTTAAACACCTCCGAAAAGACAAGCAGGAGCGCATTTCCAAAGAAACTATGGAAATCTATGCCCCGCTTGCCCATCGTTTGGGGATTTCCAGTGTCAAATGGGAATTGGAAGACTTATCTTTCCGTTATCTCAATCCAACGGAGTTTTACAAGATTACCCATATGATGAAGGAAAAGCGCAGAGAGCGTGAAGCATTGGTGGATGAGGTAGTCACAAAATTAGAAAACTATACGACAGATCGTCATCTAAATGGGAAGATTTACGGTCGTCCCAAGCATATTTACTCTATTTTCCGCAAAATGCAGGATAAGAGAAAACGGTTTGAGGAAATCTATGACCTGATTGCCATTCGTTGTATTTTGGATACCCAAAGTGATGTCTATGCCATGCTTGGTTATGTTCATGAGCTTTGGAAACCCATGCCTGGTCGCTTTAAAGACTACATCGCTAATCGCAAGGCCAATGGTTACCAGTCTATCCATACGACTGTCTATGGGCCAAAAGGGCCGATTGAATTCCAGATTCGGACCAAGGCCATGCATGAGGTGGCTGAGTACGGGGTTGCGGCTCACTGGGCTTATAAGAAAGGCATTAAGGGGCAGGTTAACAGCAAGGAATCAGCTATTGGGATGAACTGGATCAAGGAGATGATGGAGCTCCAAGACCAGGCTGATGATGCCAAGGAATTTGTCGATTCAGTTAAGGAAAACTATCTGGCTGAGGAGATTTATGTCTTTACCCCAGATGGAGCTGTCCGCTCTCTTCCAAAAGATTCAGGACCGATTGACTTTGCCTACGAAATCCATACAAAAGTCGGGGAAAAAGCAACTGGTGCCAAGGTCAATGGTCGTATGGTTCCCCTGACAACCAAGCTCAAGACAGGGGATCAGGTTGAAATTGTCACCAACCCCAACTCCTTTGGGCCAAGCCGTGATTGGCTTAACATGGTCAAGACCAGCAAGGCGCGTAACAAGATTCGTCAGTTCTTTAAAAATCAAGATAAGGAATTGTCTGTCAACAAGGGTCGTGAAATGTTGATGGCTCAGTTCCAAGAAAATGGCTATGTGGCCAATAAATTCATGGACAAGCGCCACATGGATCAAGTTCTACAAAAGACTAGCTACAAGACAGAGGAATCTCTCTTTGCGGCAATTGGTTTTGGGGAAATAGGTGCAATTACTGTCTTTAACCGTTTGACTGAAAAGGAACGCCGTGAAGAAGAACGTGCTAAGGCCAAGGCTGAAGCAGAAGAACTTGTCAAAGGTGGAGAAGTCAAGGTTGAAAATAAAGAAACCCTCAAGGTTAAGCATGAGGGTGGTGTGGTCATTGAAGGTGCCTCAGGTCTCCTAGTGCGGATTGCCAAATGCTGTAATCCAGTTCCTGGTGATGATATTGTCGGCTATATCACCAAAGGGCGTGGTGTGGCTATTCACCGTGTGGACTGTATGAACCTGCGCGCCCAAGAAAACTACGAGCAACGTCTCCTTGATGTGGAATGGGAAGACCAGTACTCAAACTCAAATAAGGAGTATATGGCCCATATCGATATCTATGGTCTCAACCGTACAGGACTATTGAACGATGTACTGCAAGTTCTTTCAAACACAACCAAAAATATCTCAACAGTCAACGCACAACCAACCAAGGATATGAAATTTGCTAATATCCATGTGTCCTTCGGCATTGCCAACCTCTCTACACTGACTACGGTCGTGGACAAGATTAAGAGTGTGCCAGAAGTTTACTCTGTCAAACGGACCAATGGCTAATGGTCTGAGTTCTTACTAGAAAGGCGATTATGAAAATCATTATCCAACGGGTTAAAAAAGCCCAAGTCAGTATTCAAGGTCAGGTTCAGGGGAAAATTCAGCAAGGGCTCTTATTGCTGGTTGGTGTTGGACCAGAGGACCAAGAGGAAGATTTGGACTATGCCGTGAGAAAGCTTGTCAATATGCGGATTTTTTCAGACGCAGAAGGCAAGATGAATCTGTCTGTTAAAGATATCGAGGGACAAATCCTTTCTATTTCTCAGTTTACCCTTTTTGCGGATACTAAGAAAGGCAATCGTCCAGCCTTTACAGGCGCAGCGAAGCCTGATATGGCATCAGATTTCTATGATGCTTTCAATCAAAAACTAGCGCAAGAAGTGCCCGTTCAGACAGGCATCTTTGGAGTGGATATGCAGGTTGAGCTGGTCAATGATGGGCCAGTTACCATTATCCTAGATACTAAAAATAGATAAGAAAGACCAAGCCCAGCCGGCTTGGTTTTTCTCATCTATCATAAAATACTCCAAAATGGCATCGGTTCTTGATAGGCCTTAGGAAAATCTCTTTTCAGGCTTTGGCTTATGCGGTAGGAAGGGATGAGATGGCCTAGAATTAGGAGAGTTCCCTGAAGGAGAAGTGGCATACCACTTAAACATATCAAGGAGAGAATCATCAAGATATCCCATAGGAGGATTTGTAAGGCGAAACGCCAGAATCTCGGTCTAATCTGAGAATAGAGTTGACCAAAGTGGTCACAAAGTTGGTTTGAAAGATAGGTCAATAGCACAGGATGAAAGAAAATGAGCCAACCGCTATAAATCAAAATCCAATCCCAAGTAAGCCCTTCTTTAAATGTCAAAAATGCCAGCATAATTCCATCAATGACAAGGAGTTGAATGGTTTTGATATAGATGATTTTTTTCATGATAAAGCCTCCTTTTCCTTAGAGGCACTCCCATAAAGAGATGTGTTTGTTGTAAAAGTCTAGATAGTTTTCTCTTAGGTAGTCCGCCGTCCTATAATATAAAGTAGAATGACAAGCAGTGATGATTGGCATAAGAGAGGGAAAACGCTGAGAACTAACGAAGGTTAAAAGGACAAAAAATAGAAAATCAATGGAGAGAACCCCTAAATAGTAGAAGCGAATCTTTTTATTGATTTGAGGATAAATCTCAGCGAATTGATGTTTGAGTCGGACAATCAAGCGAAATAGCAGGAGTCCTTGAGCAAGGAGGAAAATAAAACCAGAGAGCAAGAGCCATTCTAAAGCTGTTTCGGGTCTAGTACTAAAAAATACAAATAGTAGCAAATCGATGACTGCAATTGCTGTAAAATGGATTCTAAAGAGTTTTTTCATGACAAGACCTCCCTCTTTTATCTAGCTTCATTGTACTCCAAAAGAATGGGAGTTACAAGCAAAATGATAAAAAATTTTAATAAGGAGATTCTGTTAGATTTCTTTATTTGATTTCCTTCTTATTGTTCCACCTCTTCATCATTCCAGACAAATAAAGCTCCGATTGCATTGAGGATATAAAAGATGTATTTACCGATATTGGCAAAGTTTCCTTGAATGCCAGCCTTTGTCAGCTGCACAAAATTGTAAATCAACCAAAAGCCCCACTGAGTTGTCAGTTTCAATGCATTCAAAGCATTGGCAATGAGGGACAGTGCAAAGGCAATAGTTGTCACGTAGGCAAGTAGATTCATCTTACCCCCATAGCCGATATAGTTGGTCACAAAGGCAAAGAGGAAGGCGATGATTGAAATGATAATGGCCGCTAATTTTAGCTGTTTCTGACTCATTTGGTTGGGTCTGCCTTCTTGCGAAGCTTCCCATTTCTTAATAGCAAAGGTATAAATGAGGAAGGTGACAGGATAGGTGATAATGGCCGCCTTATTTCCAAGGATATAATCAATGGTACCAGACAAAATGGTATTGACAATGCCAAAGTAATTTCCCCATTTGCTTAATTTCCCAGTGAAACGAGTGGACAACATGGAAATCCCAACGTTGGTTACGGAAATCAATCCAAAGGGCACAAGGGCTGTCCATGGTCCCCAGTCTACGAATTTATCGAGACGGGAGTTAAGATAGCCAGAAGCGATTGCAATTCCAACGACCAAAGCAACCCCAAAGAGGTCAAACCATTTAGATGTCGCAAAAATTTTTAGTGATTTTTTCATATGTTAAAATATCTTTCTTTTTTACAAATATTCTACAACTAAATGAAAGTAAAATCAAATGATAGAAATAAAACCCTGAAAATCAAACTTTCAGGGTTGGTAGGGGACTTGATAAATTAGTCGATTTTCTCGACATAGAGTTGTTTAGCAATGTCCATATTCACTTGTAAATCTTTATTTTTAGTGAGGATAGTAAAGGTATTGCTGAAGCCATCAAACTGCTGGACTTGGAGCTGGTCACCGATGTGAAGTGAGTGCTTGTCCAGATAATGGAGAATGTCAAAACTATCGTGAACCCGAGTCAGGCGGTAGGCGCCAGCTTCCTTGATATCAGCTAGTGGGAGGTTATTGATTTCAACCAGGAGTTCTCCCTTGGCAGGAATAGTACCTCCGTGGGGGCAGGTCTTGGGGAATCCAAGCAATTTTTCTAGTCTCTCCACGAATAGGTCAGAGACAGTGTGTTCCAATACCTCAGCTTCCTCGTGAATCTGGTCACTCGTATAGTCTAAATGATGGACTAGAAAAACTTCAATCAAGCGATGCTTACGGTAGAGCTCAGAGACCAGTTTGAGGCCGAGGTCAGTCAGTAGATAGCCACATTCCTTGTCCTTGAGGATGAGATTTTCACTCTTCATCCGTTTAATCATTTCAGTTACGGCAGGGGGAGAGACTTGCATACGAGCCGCAATTTCCTTGTTGGTGATTTTATGCAGGTCTATGCCGATTTCATAAATACATTTTAGATAATCTTCTTTATTCGGGGTCATTCGCTTCCTCTTGTCTAATGTCTTTATCTAGTATATCAAAAAAAGCTAGATTTCTCTAGCTGTGACTTTTTATGTTATACTTATTGCAAGAGAAAAAATGAGGAGATGAATATGACAAAGATAGCTCTTCTTTCAGATATTCATGGGAATACCACTGCTTTAGAGGCTGTTTTGGCAGATGCTCGGCAGCTAGGAGTGGATGAATACTGGCTTCTGGGAGATATTCTCATGCCAGGGACAGGTCGTAGAAGGATTTTGGACTTGTTGGATCAACTACCGATTACGGCTAGAGTTTTGGGAAACTGGGAAGACAGTCTCTGGCATGGTACTCGTAAGGAACTGGATAATACTCGTCCTAGTCAACGTTATCTCTTACGCCAGTGCCAGTATGTTTTAGAGGAAATTTCCCTAGAAGAAATTGAACTGCTCCACAATCAACCTCTTCAGATCCATCGTCAGTTTGGGGATTTGACGGTGGGAATTAGTCATCATTTGCCTGATAAGAACTGGGGGCGAGAGTTGATTCATACTGGAGCGCAAGAGGATTTTGACCGCTTGGTGACCAATCCTCCTTGTGATATTGCTGTTTATGGCCATATTCACCAGCAGTTGCTTCGTTACGGGACTGGTGGGCAATTGATTGTCAATCCGGGTTCGATTGGGCAACCTTTCTTTCTAGATGCCCAGTTACGGAAGGACTTGCGAGCTCAGTATATGATTTTGGAGTTTGATGACAAGGGCTTGGTAGATATGAACTTCCGACGGGTAGACTACGATGTGGCAGCTGAATTGCAGCTGGCTAAAGACCTGAAACTTCCCTATTTTGAGGTTTACTATGAAAGTCTGGTCAATGGGATCCACCATACCCACAATCAGGAATTTCTGAGAGAATTGGCCCAGAAAGAGGGCTATGATAGTGAATTAGATGTCTGGTTAAAAAGTGGTAACGATTGACATTACAACCAAAAAGGGTATAATAATAGAAAAAGAAGAGTAGAGACAGGGATGTCTCGTAAAAAGGAGAAGAGTATGCAAATTCCAAGTAGATTTACCATTGCGACTCATATGCTGATAATCATTGCCCTCAAGGGGAAGGAAAGCAAGGTGACCAGTGATTTTCTGGCTGCTAGTGTCGGGGTTAACCCTGTCATTATCAGAAAAACCTTGTCCCAGTTGAAGAAGGCAGAGCTGATTTCAGTAGCGCGTGGAACAGGGGGGACAGAGATTGTTAAGGATCTCAAGGACATTAGTCTTTTAGATGTTTATCAGGCGGTTGAGTGTCTTGGTAAGACAGGCCAACTTTTTAGTTTCCATGACAATCCAAATCCAAATTGCCCAGTCGGAGCTCATATTCATGAGGTTTTGGATCAAAAATTGGAGAGAATCCAGCTGGCTATGGAGGCTGAACTTGGTCAGACTAGTTTAGAACAAGTCGTGGCTGATGCAGAGAGTCAGATGAAGGAGTGAGAGGGATAGATGCCCTCTTTTTCTCTATGTAAAATTGTGATAAAATAGAATCATTAAAGGAGGAAGAAATGTATCTCGTTATAGGAATTGTATTAGCCTTTATAGTGTCATTTTGGAAGGATAATAGAAGTTTGTGGAATCCAGTATTATTCTTATTATCCCTCATTTCCAGTTATTTTTATCTAGGCTACCTTTTTTATCAAAATGGGTATGAGAAGATTCATTTCGCTTTTTTTATATTTCCCTTTATTTTACTTCCTTTTTTGCTTTTTCTAAGTGGCATCTTTCTAATCTATAATGGGGTCATTTTGTTGAAGCGAGAGGGACGTTCAAAGGCTAATTATCTCTCCATGCTCCTTGGAATAGTCATTTTGCTATTTTTTGCTTTGATGTCATTTCGATTGGGAGGACGACATGAATTATTTTACACCAATCACTTTCTAAATATTTTATTTGCATTTATTGCTTATTCTTACTTTATTTTTGGTTTTGCTTTTGTGGCTTTTATGTTGTACTCTATCTTGTATCTCTTTATTCCTAAGAAGAAGCATTATGATTTTATTATCATTCATGGTGCAGGTTTGTTAGACGGAGAAAAGGTAACACCTTTGCTGAAGAGGAGAATTGATAAGGCAGTGGAAGCTTATCACAAGTCTAAGAATCCTCATATCAAAATCATTGCAAGTGGTGGTCAAGGAGGAGATGAGAAGATTTCTGAAGCGCAGGCCATTACAAACTATCTTCTTGAAGAGACAGATGTTCCCCAAGATGCGATTATTCTGGAAGATCAATCAAGGACTACCTACGAGAACCTTCTCTTTTCTAAGGAACTTGGTGAGGAACTGGTAGCCAAACCTCAATTCCTCTTTGTTACAAATGACTATCATGTTTTTCGTACCAGTACCTATGCGCGTAAGTTAAATATGAAGGGAGATGGCCTCGGATGTAGGACGGCAGGCTACTACATACCATCTGCTTTTATTCGGGAGTACATAGCGCTCTGTGTCAAGATGAAATGGCTTTTCCTTGCCTTTTATGTCCTGCTATCAGTCCTCATTTTGATAGCCTACAAAGGGATTATTTGGTAGTCAGATTTTATTAAAAAAGACTTAGAATACACATGAAAGTATGTATTCTAGGTCTTTTGTTTTATATACATTTGATTTTTGAAAGGTACTATCTATTTTTCCATGCTTGGTAACGGGTATCAATCAATAATTGGGTAAGGCGTCCCATGGTTTCCCTTTCTTCTGGAGTGAGGGATTGAGCTTGGACAAAGAGATGATGGATGTGTTCAATAGCTTTGAAGGAAGATAGGTCATTGATGGAGTTAATGCCAGCATCTAGAATGGTGCCAAAGAAGAGATCGAAGTAGAGCTGGAGTTCTTCGTCAGGGACTGTCGCTACCCATTCTTTGAAGGTTGTGTCAACTTGTTGACTATCACTGTTGGTTTTATCCAGTTGGACGAAGTGCTTGTCCTCAATCTGCCAACTAAAGGTATCGTGTTGGGCGATACCACCTAAGGCAGTACTGTGCACGATGATTTGGTGGTTAGGGATTTCCATCATCATACCGATAATGGAACCTTGTGGAATGAAGACCTTGGTTCTATCCATTACCCTTTGATAGCCCTCAGTTTGTGTCAGTTCTTTGTGGAGACCGGGCGCATCAAAGGTATAAACTGCTGTGATTTGATCCTGCAAGCTTTGCTCAATTTGGCTAGCAGCGTAGATAGCTAAATTTCCTCCCTTGGAATGCCCAGCCAGAATGACTTTTTGCTTAGGATGTTGGGCAAAAAAGTTCTTTAAATAGCGGAGAGCGTGCTTTTGAGCAGGAATTTCCTTCATATAGGTCAGGTGGAAATCTTCCTTCCAGCCAATGATACTGTCATCTGTCCCACGAAAGACAATCAGATAGGTATCGAGAGTGAGGCGGTAGGTCATAGCCGAAAATTGCTTTTGCAATTCAGGATCAATGTCATTGATAAAATGGGAGAGTTTGCAATTTTTGAAGCGTTTGTGTTGAGCTAGTTCATCTAATAGCTGGAGGCGATTTTTGCTGGTCAACATGTTGGGATCCCTTGGAACCTGAGGAGCCAGGTCTAAAAGTCGCTGAGGAGTTGTGGAGACCAGATTATCAAAGGAGAGGTAGGTAGCTTCTGTTAAGGCTAGAATGTCTAACTCATTCAATGGAAAGTCGTAAAAGGAATCGTATGCGACATCTTTCAGATAGTCAAAAATATTGGCCATAAGAGCTCCTTTCTTTTTATTTATCTTATCACAATCACATAGAATTTACTAGTTTGTTTGTACGAGCTCTCTACATACCGACCTATAATGGTATGATTCAGACACATAGAAGACAGTTTGCTTTTATTTTAAACCTTTAAACATACTTATTTGTATCTGTTTGTCGTCAATCCCATTCTCTTTTAAGAAATTTTTCATCTCATTTATATCATCAGGTTGGCCGGTTAAGAGATAAATAGCTTGGTTACCGTATTTCACAACCGCATTTTTTAAAAATGCTTGGCTTTGAGAAAAGGTTTCGCTAGTTTTATAAGTTAGATTCGGATTATTCTTACTAAGCTCTCTTAACTCATTATCAAAAATGTTTACTCCTTTGTCTAAATGATTAAGAATGATGGAGCGCTTACCAGCCCACTCTTTCACAACTGGACGTAGAGTAGAAATACCGACATCAGAGGCAAAACAAACCAGTGCTTGGTCATTGTCTTTAACAGATAAAGATGACTCCAGCCAACTCATCTCAATTTTACTACCAGCTGGTAAATGTGTTAAGGTTTCCTTAAACACGCTACCACTATTATGGGTTACAATAAGAATTTCATCCTCATCAGGAGTGGAAGCAAGGGTTAGCCATCGGCTAGCCTGATCCTCCTTTACTGGACTTTTATCTGGACCAAACGAGCTGTCAGGAAGCTTAAACTGAGCATAGGAGCCAGATTTCCATATTTGATTTTTTGGTTTTGTGATGTGAACTAAATACAAATCTCCGCTGGGATTTTCAATGGATTTTATCGATAAAGTCTGACTTCGTCCAAGGTAGGCAATGATTCCCCAAGATATAAAGCCGAGCACTCCAAGTGTAGTTAGAATAATTATGAACATTTTTTTCCCTCGTTTCATTTTTAAGCTCCTATAGTGTAATAATTTTTATGAATGAATAATATTTTTCTTCATTCAATGATTTTCAAAAAATAAAGAAAAGATTTCTTTATTTCAGGATTCCTTTAATGAAGTTGGTTGCTAGTATTTCTACAGTTTTGCTAATATCTGGAAAATCATTTTCTGTGATATGCATATCCATGTAGTAAAATAGGTTGTAAACTTGTAAAATATCTTGAATTTTTTCTGGAGAATGGCCTTCAGCCTGCAAACGATGAGTAAAGGTTTTCACGAGAAATTGATGAAATGGATTCGTGACTTTCCCTTCTTCTGAGGAATAGTAGCTATGCAACTCATCTGCTATGGCAGGATTGTACCATTCTGCAAGGATTTTATTGGAAGAAACGAGTGCTCTGGATTGAGCAAAGAGTTGACTAATAAGATCAATCATATCAATTTCCCAATCCAGTTCTTCGATCATAGCTTGGCGAACACGGTTGTTTTCATCAATATAGATATCTAAAAAAATAGCTTCTTTACTTTCGTAATAGTTATAAAAAGATCCGACTGCCATATGAGCTTGTCTAGCAATTTCTGAAATTCCTGTCGCCTTGTATCCTTTTTTTGAAAAAACTTCATAAGCTGCGGATTTCAAAGTCTGTTTTTTGTCCAATTTGATTCACCTCTTTTCTGAATGAATATTAAATATTGTTCATTCATATCTTAACAAATCTTTTTCAGATTGTCAATCTTAAAGCTAGAACTTTTTACGGATACCACTCGATAAGGAACTTTTCAATGTTAGAAGAGTATAGAGTGTCGTTTTAACTACACTCAAGGTTTGGAAGAATAGATATAAATTTTGGTTAAGGAGATGGATAAAAGAACTGAAATGAAGGTTGAAAAATTAAAAATAAAAGGGTAGGGCTGGCACTATGTCTGAAAATAAGGTATGATATCAATGGGGTTATTCACTATCTTTTTTGAGCTGTTGTGACAAGGAAATATCAAAAAAGTATTAGATACTAAGCCCTCTATTTATACTAAAGGATTTAAGACTCCTAAAATTAGCAAAGGAGAATCAGATGCACAAGATTTTATTAGTAGAAGATGATCAGGTCATTCGTCAACAGGTCGGGAAAATGCTCTCTGAATGGGGATTTGAAGTGGTTCTGGTAGAAGACTTTATGGAAGTTTTGAGTCTATTTGTTCAGTCGGAGCCTCATCTGGTCCTCATGGATATTGGTTTGCCCTTGTTTAATGGCTATCACTGGTGTCAGGAGATTCGCAAGATTTCCAAGGTGCCTATTATGTTTCTGTCTTCGAGAGACCAGGCTATGGATATTGTCATGGCAATCAATATGGGGGCGGATGACTTTGTGACCAAGCCTTTTGACCAGCAGGTTCTTCTAGCCAAGGTTCAGGGCTTGTTGCGTCGTTCCTATGAGTTTGGGCGTGACGAGAGTTTACTGGAATATGCTGGTGTTATCCTCAATACCAAATCAATGGATTTACATTATCAAGGGCAAGTCTTGAATTTGACCAAGAACGAATTCCAGATTTTACGCGTGTTGTTTGAGCATGCGGGTAATATTGTAGCGCGTGATGACCTCATGCGGGAACTTTGGAACAGTGACTTTTTCATTGATGATAATACCCTCTCAGTTAATGTGGCTCGTTTGCGTAAAAAATTGGAAGAGCAGGGCTTGGTAGGATTTATCGAGACCAAGAAAGGAATAGGGTACGGACTGAAGCATGCTTGATTGGAAACAATTTTTTCTGGCCTATCTGCGCTCCCGTAGTCGTCTGTTTGTCTATCTGCTTTCTTTGACGTTTCTGCTCTTACTCTTTCAGTTTTTATTTGCCAGTTTGGGAATTTACTTTCTCTACTTTTTCCTCTTGTGTTGCTTTGTAACCATCTTATTTTTCGCTTGGGACATATTGGTGGAAATGCAGGTCTATCGTCAGGAACTTCTCTATGGGGAGAGGGAAGCTCAGTCTCCTTTGGAAAGAGCCTTAGCTGAAAAATTAGAAGCGCGTGAGATGGAACTCTATCAGCAGAGGTCAGATTCAGAAAGAAAACTGACGGATTTGCTGGATTACTATACCTTGTGGGTCCATCAGATTAAGACCCCCATTGCAGCCAGTCAACTTTTAGTTGCAGAAGTGGTTGACCGCCAACTGAAGCAGCAATTAGAACAGGAAATTTTCAAGATTGATTCCTATACCAATCTAGTTTTACAGTACCTGCGTTTAGAAAGTTTCCATGATGATTTGGTCTTAAAGCAGGTTCAAATCGAGGACTTGGTCAAGGAAATAATTCGTAAATATGCTCTTTTCTTTATTCAAAAAGGTCTAAATGTCAATCTATATGACCTTGATAAAGAAATCGTGACGGATAAAAAGTGGCTACTAGTGGTCATTGAACAAATCATCTCAAACAGTCTCAAGTACACCAAGGAAGGTGGTCTGGAGATTTATATGGAAGGGCAAGAGCTTTGTATCAAGGATACAGGAATAGGGATAAAAAACAGTGATGTCCTCCGAGTCTTTGAACGTGGTTTCTCAGGATATAATGGACGCCTAACTCAGCAGTCATCTGGACTTGGACTTTACCTATCTAAGAAAATTTCTGAAGAACTGGGGCACCAGATTCGTATCGAGTCTGAGGTCGGAAAAGGAACGATAGTGCGGATTCAGTTTGCTCAAGTGAACTTAGTCCTTGAGTGAGAAGAGACAATGAGTTTTTACCCAATCTCTTTTTGCTATATTTCAGGATATTTGAAGACTGTTTTTTACAAAACCAATAATAGAGTTTTTAATACGGAATATAGTATAAATACTGGTTCAAAGTGAAGTTTTGTATGCTTTATACTTTTGTTGAGTATAAAATCTATAAACTAAGGGTGAATTACAAAAATTAATTTGAGATGAAGTGAATTGTAGACTTGGGAAATGTCTCCTATTCGATTTCAGAATGAATCGTTGATACAGGATTAAAAGAACTGCAGCTTTCTTTTTATTTTGAATGAGATAGGTGTATATAGATTTGTGTAACTGGTGTAGAACTGTTTCCAAAGAATTATTGAATGTATCGAATACACACATTCTATTGATTTTGAACCAGTTTTTAATTTCTAAATGTTGTAATAGTTTTATCAAGTAAAAGGAGACTGCCATGATTGGAGACAATATAAAATTCTTACGAAAATCACATAATCTGATATAACCAGAATTTTCACGGATTGTGGGTGTGTCACGAAATAGCCTAAATCGTTAGAAAAACTGAAAAAGCTTACTTTCAATAGAAGTATTGGAAATATTCATTTTACATCTATCAAAGAAACATGGGATAGACCTATATTTTACAAAATAGCAAATTATATTTTGAATGATAGTAAAAACTGCAGTACTTGTGTGATTTACAATTATTGCACTCAATGTCCGAGTATCGCACTATCTGAAATAAGGAATAGTAGAGATTGTTCTGCGATATGTAAAAAAAAACGCATTAGCAAGGAGTATCGTATATGCTACCATATCTTAAAACTATTAGATGGTATCTCTTCTTTAATTTTCTTTTTGGTGTAGTATCGAATATCTGCACAGCTTTGTTACCGTATTTCACGCAGGCATTAATCAAAGGGGATTATCAAGTAGCTCTATATGGTTACTCTATGTCAGTGGCAGGCTATTTGAGTTGTAACTATATCCAAATGATACTTGATTGGAAGCAGGGGATTATCTTTTCGACTACTTTGAAAAATGAGTGGTTTCGTTCACTTCTGGGACTCAGTCACCACGATTTCAAGCAGAAAACAGTAGCAGAGTATATTTCCTATCAATCTAATGACCTAGATTCGTTGGAAAAGGATTACCTTCCTCCATTGATGAGTTTTATCAAACAAATTTTACGTATCATCATTTACGCTTTCATTATTAGCAGAACAATTAATCCTATTGTATCACTGATTTTAATCTTTTCCACTGGAATTAGTATTCAAATTCCTAAAATCGTTGGGAAGTTGACCGCTAATCGTAGACAGGTTTACTTGAAAAAACAAGGAGATTACTATCGAACTTTGGAGGATTTGCTCATGGGACATCATTTGGTAAATAAACTAACTATGTCGCATTTTTTGAATCAACAAAAGAGTTCTCTAAAGAATTTGCAGGATAAGTATTTTAAGTATGGTTTGACAAAAATTACAGGCATCTTATTGACAGGTGTTTCTTTTGAATTCATTAGTCTTGTTCTGTTTATTTACTTAGCCTACTCTCTATCTCACCAGCAACTCGGTATTCCTGAGGTGGTGGCGAGTTTCGGATATATTAATGCTTTTTCTGAACCAATACAGGAAATCCTTTATGATTTACAAATGTTAGAGTCCGTAAAGCCTGTAATCAAGAGTTTTCAAAACATTGTTGGGAGATCCGTTTCAGTTCAAGCACCTCAACATTCTTTTGATACGATTACTTTGAAAAACATTTCCAAACAACTGGGAGAATCAAAATTGATAATTACTTCCGCTACGATTCAAAAAGGAGATAAAATTGCGCTTATTGGTGAGAATGGGTCTGGAAAAAGTAGTCTTCTCAACATTTTAAATGGAACAGATGAAGATTTTGAAGGACAAATTGTGCTAGATGGGCTTGTTTTGGACCATCTTTGGGGAAGATTCGGTATGATTCTGCAACAAGAACATACATTTATTTCGAGTTATGAAAATAATGTAACGCTATTCAATAGTTTCAATGAAAAATTCAGAGAAGAAGATTTTGAAAAAATTCCACCACAATCCCTGTCAGGTGGTCAGCAACAACGAATGTATTTAAATCGTGAGAAAAATCGTAAAAATCCATTGCTTATCCTAGACGAACCTTTCTCTGCCTTGGATACTAATCAGTTTAAAATGGAATTGGAAAGAGTTCTGGAACTACCAAGTGCCGTCATTGTTACTTTACATCGCCAAAACGAATTATTAAGTAAGTTTGACCAAGTTTGGGAAATTAAGAATGGAGAACTTGTAATTTTGAAATAGCTAAATTATAGAGAATAAAACGCATATTATCAGGAGTTCAGAGGAGATACCGGTTTTTCTTTTTCTAATAAGGAATCTAAAATTTCTTGCTTTCTCTATCTGTTCAATTGATAGATTTCTTCAGAGAAAGACTGTAACATTTTTGATATAATGTTAAGGATGGACTGATGGATACTTAAAGGATAATTTTAAAAAGAGTAACAGGTGAGAAGAAAAATATATAAGATTGGACAGAAGTATCTCTACCATCATCCATGCAGAAACAAGATTATATGAAATAAAAGGAGTAACCAATGACCGGAAACTATTCAACACGTGAATACCGTGAGAAATTATATGATGATCTTCATGTCCGATTAAGAGATACAGTGATTTTGATGTGTGCGATTTTTATTGCCTCTATCGGCCTAAATATGAATTCAACGGCTGTCATTATTGGAGCCATGCTGATTTCCCCTCTTATGACACCGATTGTTGGATTGGGATTTGGTTTAGCTATTTTTGATAC